>NZ_JBBMXE010000008.1:0-210501 GCF_037996745.1 Xenorhabdus siamensis | reverse complement strand
AGCCGCGGTAATACGGAGGGTGCAAGCGTTAATCGGAATTACTGGGCGTAAAGCGCACGCAGGCGGTCCATTAAGTTAGATGTGAAATCCCCGGGCTTAACCTGGGAATGGCATCTAAGACTGGTGGGCTAGAGTCTCGTAGAGGGGGGTAGAATTCCACGTGTAGCGGTGAAATGCGTAGAGATGTGGAGGAATACCGGTGGCGAAGGCGGCCCCCTGGACGAAGACTGACGCTCAGGTGCGAAAGCGTGGGGAGCAAACAGGATTAGATACCCTGGTAGTCCACGCCGTAAACGATGTCGATTTGGAGGCTGTGCCCCTGAGGTGTGGCTTCCGGAGCTAACGCGTTAAATCGACCGCCTGGGGAGTACGGTCGCAAGATTAAAACTCAAATGAATTGACGGGGGCCCGCACAAGCGGTGGAGCATGTGGTTTAATTCGATGCAACGCGAAGAACCTTACCTACTCTTGACATCCAGCGAAGCCTTTGGAGACAGAGGCGTGCCTTCGGGAGCGCTGAGACAGGTGCTGCATGGCTGTCGTCAGCTCGTGTTGTGAAATGTTGGGTTAAGTCCCGCAACGAGCGCAACCCTTATCCTTTGTTGCCAGCACGTTAGGGTGGGAACTCAAGGGAGACTGCCGGTGATAAACCGGAGGAAGGTGGGGATGACGTCAAGTCATCATGGCCCTGACGAGTAGGGCTACACACGTGCTACAATGGCGGATACAAAGAGAAGCGACCTCGCGAGAGCAAGCGGACCTCATAAAGTCTGTCGTAGTCCGGATTGGAGTCTGCAACTCGACTCCATGAAGTCGGAATCGCTAGTAATCGTAGATCAGCATGCTACGGTGAATACGTTCCCGGGCCTTGTACACACCGCCCGTCACACCATGGGAGTGGGTGGCAAAAGAAGTCGGTAGCTTAACCTGCGGGAGGGCGCTGACCACTTTGTGATTCATGACTGGGGTGAAGTCGTAACAAGGTAACCGTAGGGGAACCTGCGGTTGGATCACCTCCTTAACCTATGAGGGTGAACTGTGAGTGTTCACACAGATTGTCTGATGAATGTAAGACGAGCAGCGTCTGCGAAGCGACTTGAAGTCCCCTTCGTCTAGAGGCCTAGGACACCGCCCTTTCACGGCGGTAACAGGGGTTCGAATCCCCTAGGGGACGCCACTTTGCTCAGGCGCCGGGTGAAAAGCGGCGCCAGCAACGGTATTGTTAAGCGGGCTTGAAAGCCGGTTTAGCAATACCAGCTCTTTAACAATCTGGAACAAGCTGAAAATTTGAAACACTCAGTAGATGTCAAATGACAACTATTGAGGAGTCTCTCAACTCCAGTCCGAAGACTTCTTCGGGTTGTGAGGTTAAGCGACTAAGCGTACACGGTGGATGCCTAGGCAGTCAGAGGCGATGAAGGGCGTGCTAATCTGCGATAAGCGCCGGTAAGGTGATAGGAACCGCAATAACCGGCGATACCCGAATGGGGCAACCCAGTGCAATCCGTTGCACTATCCTGGCCTGAATTCATAGGGGCAGGAGGCGAACCGGGGGAACTGAAACATCTCAGTACCCCGAGGAAAAGAAATCAACCGAGATTCCCCCAGTAGCGGCGAGCGAACGGGGAGGAGCCCAGAACCTGCATCAGTCTGTGTGTCAGTGGAAGCGTCTGGAAAGGCGCACAGTAAAGGGTGACAGTCCCGTACACGAAGAGACACAGGCTGGGAGTTCGACGAGTAGGGCGGGACACGTGGTATCCTGTCTGAACAGGGGGGGACCATCCTCCAAGGCTAAATACTCCTGACTGACCGATAGTGAACCAGTACCGTGAGGGAAAGGCGAAAAGAACCCCGGCGAGGGGAGTGAAAGAGAACCTGAAACCGTGTACGTACAAGCAGTGGGAGCACCTTCGGGTGTGACTGCGTACCTTTTGTATAATGGGTCAGCGACTTATATTCTGTAGCAAGGTTAACCGTTTAGGGGAGCCGCAGGGAAACCGAGTCTTAACGGGGCGCGAAGTTGCAGGGTATAGACCCGAAACCCGGTGATCTAGCCATGGGCAGGTTGAAGGTTGGGTAACACTAACTGGAGGACCGAACCGACTAATGTTGAAAAATTAGCGGATGACTTGTGGCTGGGGGTGAAAGGCCAATCAAACCGGGAGATAGCTGGTTCTCCCCGAAAGCTATTTAGGTAGCGCCTCGTGAACTCATCTCCGGGGGTAGAGCACTGTTTCGGCTAGGGGGTCATCCCGACTTACCAACCCGATGCAAACTGCGAATACCGGAGAATGTTATCACGGGAGACACACGGCGGGTGCTAACGTCCGTCGTGAAGAGGGAAACAACCCAGACCGCCAGCTAAGGTCCCCAAGTCCTGGTTAAGTGGGAAACGAAGTGGGAAGGCTCAGACAGCCAGGATGTTGGCTTAGAAGCAGCCATCATTTAAAGAAAGCGTAATAGCTCACTGGTCGAGTCGGCCTGCGCGGAAGATGTAACGGGGCTAAACCAGGCACCGAAGCTGCGGCAGCGACATATTAATGTTGCTGGGTAGGGGAGCGTTCTGTAAGCCGCTGAAGGTGAACCGTGAGGTTTGCTGGAGGTATCAGAAGTGCGAATGCTGACATAAGTAACGATAAAGCGGGTGAAAAACCCGCTCGCCGGAAGACCAAGGGTTCCTGTCCAACGTTAATCGGGGCAGGGTGAGTCGACCCCTAAGGCGAGGCTGAACAGCGTAGTCGATGGGCAACAGGTTAATATTCCTGTACTCGGTGTTACTGCGAAGGGGGGACGGAGAAGGCTATGTCATCCGGGCGACGGTCGTCCCGGTTTAAGCGTGTAGGTGGGATAACCTGGCAAATCCGGTTATCTGTAACACTGAGGCGTGATGACGAGGCACTACGGTGCTGAAGTGACAGATGCCCGGCTTCCAGGAAAAGCCTCTAAGCATCAGGTAACAGTGAATCGTACCCCAAACCGACACAGGTGGTCAGGTAGAGAATACTCAGGCGCTTGAGAGAACTCGGGTGAAGGAACTAGGCAAAATGGTGCCGTAACTTCGGGAGAAGGCACGCTGGCATTAGGTGAAGGGACAGGCGCCCGGAGCCAAAGCCAGCCGCAGATACCAGCTGGCTGCAACTGTTTAATAAAAACACAGCACTGTGCAAACACGAAAGTGGACGTATACGGTGTGACGCCTGCCCGGTGCTGGAAGGTTAATTGATGGGGGTTATCCGTAAGGAGACGCTCTTGATCGAAGCCCCAGTAAACGGCGGCCGTAACTATAACGGTCCTAAGGTAGCGAAATTCCTTGTCGGGTAAGTTCCGACCTGCACGAATGGCGTAATGATGGCCAGGCTGTCTCCACCCGAGACTCAGTGAAATTGAACTCGCTGTGAAGATGCAGTGTACCCGCGGCAAGACGGAAAGACCCCGTGAACCTTTACTATAGCTTGACACTGAACATGGAGCCTTGATGTGTAGGATAGGTGGGAGGCAGTGAAGTGTGGACGCCAGTCTGCACGGAGCCATCCTTGAAATACCACCCTTGAATGTTTGATGTTCTAACGCCGGCCCGTTATCCGGGTTGCGGACAGTGTCTGGTGGGTAGTTTGACTGGGGCGGTCTCCTCCCAAAGCGTAACGGAGGAGCACGAAGGTCAGCTAATCACGGTCGGACATCGTGAGGTTAGTGCAAAGGCATAAGCTGGCTTGACTGCGAGCGTGACGGCGCGAGCAGGTACGAAAGTAGGTCTTAGTGATCCGGTGGTTCTGTATGGAAGGGCCATCGCTCAACGGATAAAAGGTACTCCGGGGATAACAGGCTGATACCGCCCAAGAGTTCATATCGACGGCGGTGTTTGGCACCTCGATGTCGGCTCATCACATCCTGGGGCTGAAGTAGGTCCCAAGGGTATGGCTGTTCGCCATTTAAAGTGGTACGCGAGCTGGGTTTAGAACGTCGTGAGACAGTTCGGTCCCTATCTGCCGTGGGCGCTGGAAGATTGAAAGGGGCTGCTCCTAGTACGAGAGGACCGGAGTGGACGCACCACTGGTGTCCGGGTTGTCATGCCAATGGCACTGCCCGGTAGCTAAGTGCGGAAGAGATAACCGCTGAAAGCATCTAAGCGGGAAACTTGCCTTGAGATGAGTCTTCCCTTATCCCTTGAGGATACTGAAGGGCCGTCCGAGACCAGGACGTGGATAGGCTGGGTGTGTAAGCGTTGCGAGACGTTGAGCTAACCAGTACTAATGTACCGTGCGGCTTAACCTGACAACACCGAAGGGGTTTTGCGGGTTTTGAGAGAGAAGAAAGCGCAGGTTTCAGATAAAAGAGCGCCCTGAAACGGGGCGTCAGCTTGTTCGGGATTGAACACAGGATTTGTCTGGCGGCAATAGCGCGGTGGTCCCACCTGACCCCATGCCGAACTCAGCAGTGAAACGCCGTTGCGCCGATGGTAGTGTGGGGTCTCCCCATGCGAGAGTAGGGCACTGCCAGACATCAATTTGATAGAGAAGCCATCCTTAACCGGATGGCTTTTTTGAGCTATGAGAATAGAAAAATATTCTTTTAATTTAAGAAAATAGTTCATAAATATAATTATCAAACTATTTCAAAGATTGATACAAGCTATAACCAGTTATGGCTCCCACCATATCGTAAACAAAGTCTTGCCAACTCCATCCTGTACCAGAAGGACGACTATCATAAAATTCTTTTGCTGCACCAAGACTAATTGACAGTAACATGCCGAATTGTGCACTTTCCCGATGTTTCCAGTTTTGGTGATCGCCATAAGCGTTTCCTGCGGCGGCTATTACGGCAGAAAATAGAAAATGCTGCGCTTTGTCTCTACCTGTCCAGGTATCATTGGCCTGATACATATTCGAACAAGCAGTAATGGATAAGAGAGAAAATGTTATTAATACATTTTTGATTTTTTTAGTAATAGATTTTTTCATTGTAATTTACACTATTGTTTATAATTTAATAAATAATAGCGATTTGATAAATAAGATACAAAAATCCCTTCTTGTAGTAAGTAAGAAGGGATTAATATTTTTGATAATTATTTATCTACTTACAATATTCTGCTGATTAATCTATCAACACGGATACGACGTAAACGACGTATTAATTTACGAACTTTGACAGGATAAAGTTGTATACTATCCAATTCCTGATAATTATTGATGATTTTTGTATGAGAGCGAATGCAATTTAGTTCTAAAGAGCGTTGTGTGTGCATCTTCTGATGAGGATCATGAATAAGAATGGCATTTTCCAAATCAAGCCCCCATGCACGTGGATTGAGGTTATTACCTGTAATCAATTGCCACTTGTTATCAACCCAGATACCTTTTAAATGATAGGTATTATCTTCGTCTTTCCATAATCGGATAGTTAATTGCTGGCTATCGATAAAACGTTGTAGCCGATTGGTGAAACGGCGTAAGTTAATCTCATACAGATAGGGTAAAGCACCAATAATCTTAAAAGGCTCTTCCGGTGGAATATAAAAATCATTGGCTGTTTTATCTCCAATGATAATCTCAACCTGTTTCCCCTGCCGCAACAATCTTGCAATAGAACGAACCAATACTGCTGGTAAGTTGAAGTAAGGGGTGCAAATTACTACTTTCTTTTCTGTACTGGCGATCAGATGGCAGATCGTCTTATTCAGAGGATTCTTTTTGCCCAATCCAACAAGTGGTGTTACTGCAAGTTCGTCATTTGAAGCCTGATTTTTGACATGATATGTAGCACTACGCAAGGCAGTGCGGAATTGTTTGATAAAGTTTTTAATTTCAAGGCTACGAGGTCGAGCTCGGGTGGCCAAATTATTGACTGCATCGGCAGAAATAATGTTGTCGTCAATAAACTGCTTCATGATAGCTGCGAGTTTAGCATTGCACAGTAAATGATAACGATCGTAGCGATATTTTTCGTGGCGGTGTAAGTAGACGTTATTAATACTGGCACCACTATAAATCACAGTATCGTCAAAGATAAAGCCTTTTAGGTGCAAGACGCCTAACGCTTCACGGGTATTTACAGGAACACCAAGAGTGGGAATATGAATACCAGGATATTTTTCAGCCATAGAACAGTACCAATCTGCGTTTGTTACAGTGGCTTCTGCACCAATACGACCGCGCTGGGCCCGATGCCAGTCGACCAGAATTTTGATATCCAGTTCAGGCCGCTTTTGCTTGGCTTCATATAGTGCTGTTAAAATATCTCGTCCAGCGTCGTCATGTTCTAAATATAATGCGGCGATATAAATATGCTTTTTAGCGCCTGAAATGCGTTCCAGTAAGGTGCTGCGAAACTCTTTAGACTGATAAAGGGTTTCAATGTCAGCAACTGACTGCGGTAATTTAGGCAGTTGTGCAAGGTGTTGTTGGTGTTTTGCTTGTTTAAATTTGGACAACATCACAGTGCGATTTTTCTCTTAGTTTAGATGGTTGGCGTTCCATCGTAATGTTATGAATCAAAATGATCCGGTGATAATACCATTAGTTTGGTCAATTGTGAGTATGAATTAACTTTCTATTGCTGATTGCTTTAAGTCTGTGCGATCCATCACGAAGTGAGGACTCGGTTTGAGACTGTCTTTCACTATTCTTATTTACCTTAAGGTTTTGACGGCTAAAGTTTTAAGACAAGATTGACAATCCCCTCTTCTAATTGAATATCGATGGTAAAGCCCAGTTTTTTGGCAAGTTGGATCATATTACGATTTTCTGGCATGGTGATAGCGGTTAGTACCTGAATGCCATGTTCTTTTGTGTAGTGGATTAATTTGGTCATGAGCTGATATCCTAACGTAATCCCTTTCAAATCTGATCGCACTAACACAGCAAATTCTGCTTCGATATTATCCGGATCAGCCATAGCTCGCGCGACACCAATAATTTCTGGTTTGGTTGTTGGATAGCGTATCGCAACAAACGCCATTTCACGGTCATAATCAATTTGGGTCATATTGGCGAGGTCATCGTGAGTGAATTCACTGATCTCACTAAAATAGCGATAATAAAGATCTTCCTTCGTTACCTGTTCGATAAATTCTTTTAGTAATGGTTCATCTTCCGGCAGAATTGGGCGCAGTAAACATTCAAAATCATCTCTGATATAAATGGTTTCTTCCAGTTCATTAGGATAAGGACGAATTGCCAGTCGATTTTGGTGATCATTAGTGATGGGTGTTAATTCCATTGTTACATCCAATAGGGTGAATTCACTGCCTGATGCCAATAACGGATGGATATGCATGCGAGTGATTTGAGGGCAATCAATCAGTAAATTGGATACTCTAACCAATAATTGACTTAGAGCAGGGATATCCAATGGTTGCAGTGAGCCTCCAGATTTTATTTTACCTCCTTTAATAGCCTGAATGACCAAATAACGAGCCAACGCCATATTGAGAGGCGGTAGAGCGACGGCAGCCTGAGTTTCATTAACCCAATCTATGCCACCTTCTCCAAGCATAATTAAAGGGCCGAATATCTCATCTTGTTCAATGGCAACTCTCAACTCTTGCGCACCAGCTCGATTTGCCATATTTTGAACTAATAAACCATGAATTCTGGCTTGTGGAAAGTTTTGTTTCACACGTTCAATAATGGCCTGAGTTGCTGTCTTGACTTCTCCGGCATTACGCAGATAGAGCATGACCCCTTGAACTTCTGATTTGTGAGGAATATCGGGAGAACGCAATTTCAGTGCTACAGGATAGCCAATTTTTTCCGCAATATTGACTGCATCATCACTGGAGTGAGCAATCCATGTAGGTAAGGTATTTAGGCCGTAGGCTTCAAGAATAGATTGCACTTCATGGGTATCTAGCTGAGTATTGCCACTATTGAGGGCTTGCTGGATGCAATCGTGAGCGTGTGCAGTATCTGATGTAATGCCTATTGGCAGGGCAGGAGTTTCTTTGAGTTGTTTTTGGTTACGTTGATATTCCACCATATGCATAAAAGCTGTCACTGCGCCTTCTGGTGTACGGTAGGTTGGAATACCCGCTTCACTGAATAACCGCCTCGCTTCTAATGAAGAATATTCACCACACCAATTAGTAAAGATTGTGAGCCATTTTCCACGAGGATGTTCTTTAACAGCCTTAATGACGTTAACTGCTGTTTGCATGCTATGGGAAATGGCACAGGGAGAATGAATCAACAGTAAGGCGTCATAGCTACGACTGTCTAACAGTAGTTTTAGAGCAGCGATATATTGTTCAGTTGATGAACTATCTCCCAGATCCAGAGGGTTACGTAAGAGTTGTGCTTCAGGCAGTACTTCAGATAATTTAACAATCGTTTCGTCTTCCAGAACCGCTAGTTTACCGGTTCTCCTGAGGAGTTCATCCAGCGCCATAGCAGCAGGTGCGGCTCCATTACTGACAATTAGCAGGCGTTCTCCACGTAACGGACGCATAAAGCTTAATGTTTCCACGGCAGAAAACATTTCATGTGTATCCTGTACACGCAGTAACCCTGCCCGTTGAATTGCTGCGTCATAGGCTACATCGAAATTCTGTTGCTCTCCCAGTAATTGTTGAGCCTTGCGGGTACGACTACTTTTTACAACCAGAATTGGTTTATTGCGTGATGCACTTCGTGAAGCAGAAAGAAACCGGCGAGCATCGTTAATGTGTTCAAGATGCAGTAGAATCGCGCTGGTCTTCCCATCCCGCGCTAAAAAGTCGAGCAGATCATCAATATCAATATCAACACTATCACCCAATGCAATGAAATAAGAAAAACCAATATTGCGATGGTTCGCCCAGTCTAGAATCGTATTGGATATTGCCGCTGATTGTGAAATAAATGCCAGCTTTCCCTTGAGAATAGGAATAGGCGAGAAACTGGCGTTCAATCCGATCCACGGCGCCAAAATGCCGAGGCTATTAGGGCCGAGGATCCGGATATGATATTTTTGGCTATATTGTTTCAGTTCAGCAAACTGTGACGCTGGTGATGAAAGAATGATAACGGTTTTACAGCCCAGTTTGGTTAATTGCTCCAATAATGGCAAATTGCGACTGTGCTGAGTACATATGACAGCCAGATCGGGAGTTAATGGTAATTTATCGATAGAAGGATAAGCCAGCACACCGAGAACAGCGTTTTTATTAGGTGTGACAGGAAGAATCGGCCCCTTGAAGCTTCCAGTTAACAAATTCCGCATCAATGTTGAACTGGCTTTTTCGGGTTTTTCAGACGCCCCAATAACGGCAATAGATTTGGGATGTAACAATGCTTCAAGTCCACGCTGGCTCATTTTTTATCTCCTCATTAACTGTCATTGAATAAATAATTACTTCAATAAACAATCACCTTTAATTGAACCATTTCTATGAATAACTTTAGCTGTGATTGACAAGAATTACTGTGACTTACTCCGCCGGATGATTCGATTTTCCTGCCAGATATTGTTCACGAAATTGATTGAAATGGGCGAGTAATTGTTGTGAAGCCTCAAGATCATTAGCCAGTTCCAGTGCGGCGGCGGCAACTTCCGCAGTACAATGTTGCTCTTTTCTTGATGGCATCCGGAGTAAATAATCCATTTTAGCAATACTGTTGATTGATAATAGAGGAATATCATCCAAGTATGGGCTTTTGCGAAACATTTTTCTTGCTTCAGGCCAAGTTCCATCCAATATAATAAACAGAGGTGCTTTCTGATTATCTGGCAGTTGTTGATACACAATACGAGGTGGTGTGGCATAACTTTCCGGAAAGATCAGATAAGGTTGTCGCGTTGGATCACGCAGTATTTCAAGCATGCGTTGATCAGGCTCGGTTCTTGACCAGAGAAAGGCATCAGTATCAGGTAGAACATCTGCAATTAACTTACCTGTATTGCTGGGCTTCATAGGTTCAGTATCAAACATGATGAGGCAAAAGCGGCTGGCCGCTTTTACGGGTGAGATTTTTTCACACAGGCATCTTTTTTGGGGCAATAAACAATAAGTGCAACGCTGAACTCGGCAGCCTCTTGCTTGAAAAGGACGGGTAGAGCGGGACAGGCGATGTTGGCGAAGCTGATAAACGGCGTTGTTATTTCTCATTTAAGAACTCAAAAATGTTCATGAATAAAACCAGTAGAAAATTGGCGGATATTTTAATGGATTGTCGTTGCCAGAGGTAGCTTCGGGCGCGAACATCGGGTAATCTTCGCGCCATAGCGAAGTTGGAGAAATAAATGAACGATTCCTATAGTGGTAAAAGTGGCAAAGTCAAAGTGATGTATGTCCGTAGTGAGGACAAGAGCGACAGCCGTAATAATAACGATCGTCGTAACAGCAATAACCGTCAGTCTGGCAAAGGACGTGAACAAGGAGGCAGACGACGTGACAATGAACGCCCTCAGCGTTCAAAAGATCATTCCCCCTGGAGAACGGTTTCCCGCCCAGTAGGGGAAGAATCAAAACCTGATCATGGCGGTATTAGTGGTAGAAGTCAGATTGACCCTGAACAGCTCCGCCGTCAACGGTTGGAAGAAACCCGTATCTATGGTGAAAATGCTTGTCAGGCAATGTTTCAAAATCGTCCAGAAGCCATTGTCAGGGCATGGTTTGTCCAGTCGGTAACTCCCCGCTTCCGTGACGCTCTGAAATGGATGGCGGCAAATCGTAAGGCTTACCATGTAGTCGACGATGAAGAATTGAGCAAAGCATCAGGAACGGAGCATCATGGAGGTGTCTGTTTCCTGATCAAAAAGCGTAATGGTCTGGAGGCAAAAACTTATTTACAGCAAGCACCAGCGAAAGATTGTGTTCTGGCATTAGAAAGTGTGGGTAACCCGCATAATCTCGGTGCAATTATGCGTAGCTGTGCCCACTTTGGTGTACAGGGTATGATATTGCACGATACAGCGATGCTCGAATCTGGTGCGGCAGTCCGTACTGCTGAGGGGGGAGCTGAGCACGTAAAAGGTATTGATGCTAATGATTTTACAATCACGCTGAGTCAATTCCGCGATGCTGGTTACACTATCGTAACTACTTCAAGCCATAAAGGAAGCACAAAGCTGACAGAAGCCAAGCTTCCTGAAAAAATGGTTTTGGTATTAGGGCAGGAAAGTGATGGTTTGAGTGATAGCATCTGGGAGGATGGTGACATCCGTCTTTCGATTGGTGGTACGGGTCGAGTAGAAAGTCTGAATGTCTCTGTTGCTACAGGTATTATGCTAGCGGAATGGTGGCGCCAGAATAAAGTTTAATAAATAATTTAATATGGTTTTTTTGTAAATAAGGCTCTGGTTTTTCAATCAGAGCCTTATTTATAAGGGAAAGTATCAATCTATTTGCAAGCATGATAAATATTTCATAATTGTAAAATTAATATTTTATATATTTAATTATTTTGTTTGTGTAAAATAATAGTTTTTATTAAATGGCGGAAATTCATTCCTGAAATTTACCTAATTGTCTTAAATCATCTCTTTTCATTGGAATTTACTTAAGATCTTTATATTTTTATGGTTGTTAATAATAATGATTTTAATTATCATTTGATGAAGTATGTTAGTGAGCCACAGTTAATACCCAAGAGCTGGATAGAAATATTCTGGATTATACAGATTATCACTCCGCAAATCATGCTCCTCATCGGCATAGCGTGTGATATTGGATATGAATGAAGGGATTTATTGAATGACTTCTCTGTACACCAAAACTGAATTAGGTTCCCAATCCTCTCATCTCACCAAGGAAAATTGGTCACATGCAAATCGGCATCTCGTAGCTAAAATATTGCGTGAATTGTCTCATGAAAAACTGATCTATCCAGTACATCAACAAGGGCAGTCTTATGCCATTGAAATTGGGAATTTTGAATACCATTTTCAGGCTCAGGATTACCAACTAGAACATTTAGATATTGATGCCTCATCAATCGAAAAATTCAACTATGGTCAACCACAATCATTGGATGCAATTCAACTGATCATTGATTTGTATTCATTGCTGGGCATATCAGAAAAGATGCTGCCTATTTATCTTGATGAGATATCCAGCACACTTTATGGATATGCTTTTAATCATCTGAATAATAGATTGACAGCACAGGATTTAACCCAAGCGGATTATCAGGCTGTGGAAACGGTAATGACTGAGGGCCATCCTGTTTTTATTGCCAATAACGGTCGTATTGGTTTTGACTCAGAGGATTACTTGCAATATGCGCCAGAAAGCGCAAATCCGGTAACATTAATTTGGATCGCTGTGCATCGCAATAAAACTGTTTTCTCAGCATTATTCTTCATCTTCGCTTTCTTATTCTCAACTTCTGGCGGAGGAACTGGAAAAATACTTGCCAGCCCAGTTTGAACGATATATGCAAAAATTGGGATTAAATTTGTCAGATTATTATCTGATGCCAGTGCATCCTTGGCAGTGGAAGCATCGTATTACCATCAGTTTTGCGGCAGATATTGCTAATCAAGATATCGTTTATCTCGGTGAGGGTAACGATCGTTATCTGGCTCAGCAATCTATCCGAACGTTTTTCAATATTAGCCAGCCTAAGAAAAATTATGTGAAAACAGCTCTATCTGTACTCAATATGGGGTTTATGAGAGGCTTGGATCCCCATAGTATGGTAACAACACCACAAGTTAATGAATGGCTTTATCATTTGGTAGCAGAAGCTACTTTCTTTTAGGAGAAAGGATTTACTATATTACGCGAACGGGCGGCGATGGGGTATTTTAACTATTATTTCGAATCAGCTATCAAAAAAAACAACCCACATAAAAAAATGTTGTCAGCATTATGGCGAGAAAGCCCAATGACAATCTTGGAACAGAAGCAACGTCTGATGACAATGGCGTCGTTGTTACATGTTGATAGAGAAGATAACGCGGTCATTGCTGCTTTGGTACAAGACTCTGGTTTATCTGTAGAAACGTGGGTAGCTCGCTATCTGGATGCTTATCTTTCACCATTACTACGTTCTTTCTTCACTTATGATTTGGTCTTTATGCCACATGGTGAAAATCTGATGTTAGTGCTGGAAAACAATATTCCAGTGAAAATGTTGATGAAAGATATTGGTGAAGAAATTGCCATTTTGAATGGAGACCTTCAATTACCTGAGGAGATTGATTTTCTACATGTCACTATTCAGGATGATATGAAGATTAACTATATATTCCTTGATGTTTTTGATTGTTTCTTTCGTTATTTGAGTCCCTTATTGCAAAAACATCTTACATTGTCAGAAACCCATTTTTGGGAATTAGTTGCTCAGTGTGTTTATAACTATCAATCACAACACCTGAACCAAATAGAAAAATTTCGCCAATTTGATCTATTTAAGCATGACTTTGTACGTACTTGCTTAAATCGATTGCAAATGGCGAATAACCAGCAAATGATTGATCTTGATGATCGAGAAAAAAATCTGAAATTTGCTGGAACATTAGTTAATCCCCTTCATGCATTTCGGGAAAAATATTCCGTCACGGTTTAGAGCAAACGGTTTAGAACAATTAGTTGAGAACAAACGGTTTAAAATAGTGAGTGACGGAAATACATAAGGTCAACATAACAATAAATTATTTTGATAACAGGATGAATCGAGTGATAAACCCAATTTTGCAACGAAATCATTTAACCAAGAGAAAAGCCCTTTCTGTTTTAATTCCACTGCTTCTTGCAGGGAATCATTCGGCAATAGCAGAAGAAGCTCAAGGGAAAAACGATAAAATTGTCGTAACAGCAGCAAATTCAGAGCATGAAGGGGTAACTGAAGACAGTGGCATGTACAACACAACCTCAATGGTGACATCAACGGGTTTAAATTTGTCTTATACCCAATAGATTTCACGCTCCATCGCGGCGGTAAGGGAATGAATTTACACAGCCAAAGGCTGGCCTCCGGTGAGAAACAGGAGCCTCTCATTATCCCCAAGAGTATAGATAATAAAGAACCCGACTGGCATCGGGTTCTTTTTAAACAAGAGGATAAAATAGAGTTAGTGTGCTCCTCCATTCCCCTGGTTTCCTGCACCAAAAGGGGGTTTTGCCATCCAGACTAGCAATGTCAACGTCAGGAATATGCCTGCGGAAAACCAAAAAATTTCATTAGCTGAAATAATCAGTCCCTGATGAGTGATCTCCTTTGCCAAATAAGCTGAAATTTGTTGGTCATTCATACCTAGTTGGGAGAGTTGTTGATAAGTTTGCTGATAATTAGGGTTATACGGATTGATATTCTCCGTAAAGTGTGAATGGTGAACGGCCTCACGTTGTGTCCACATTGTGGTTGTGATGGAAGTTCCAATTGAGCCTGATAATATGCGGGTAAAATTTGACAGACTGGAAGCTGATGCCATGCGCTCTGGCCCTAAACCTGACAAAGTTATGGTTGTCAAAGGCATAAAGAAGCAAGCTATAGCGAGTCCCTGTACGAATTGAGGCCATGCCGCAGTAGCGAAATCCATTCCTGATTCAAAGGAATATGCCCGCCAATAGAAACAGACAGTATAAGTAACGAAACTGAATGTTACGATCAAACGCATATCGATTTTATGACCATATTTGCCAATGAGGGGGGAAAGTAACAGAGGTAACAACCCTATCGGAGCAGCAGCAAAGCCAGCCCATGTTGCGGTATAACCGAATACTTCTTGTAGTAACTGTGGCAACAGGACGATGCTACCGAAGTACAGCATGAAGGAGAGACTGATACTGAGTGTACCGATAGTAAAGTTACGCTCTTTGAATAATGATAGATCGATAACAGGGTGTTCATCGGTTAATTCCCATACAATTAAAAACGATAATGAGATAACCGCTATAATTGTCAGGACGATAATTTCAGTGGAATTGAACCAGTCCAGCTCTTTACCCTGATCAAGCATAATTTGTAGACAACTGACACCAACGATCAGCAGAATTAATCCTACCGTATCAATAGGATGAATTTCGATTTTAGTTTCCCGTCCTCGTAAGATCTGCATTGAGACAAAAATAATACCGATACCAAGAGGTATGTTAATAAAGAAAATCCAGCCCCAATGATAGTTGTCACTGATATAACCACCCAGTATCGGGCCACAAATAGGTGCGACCACGATCATCACAGACCAGAGTGCCAATGCCATATTTCGTTTGGCAGGGGGATAGTTATTCAACAAAAGGCTTTGACAAAGTGGAAGGACTGGCCCTGCGACCAGCCCCTGAATGATACGAAATACAATCAACATCTCAAGGCTGTTGGAGATGCCACACAGCCATGAGGAGAAGGTAAAGAGTGCGGTAGACCAAATAAACAGTTTGACCTCTCCAAACCGCTTTGCCAACCAACCGGTAATAGGAATGGAAATGGCGTTTGCAACACCAAAAGAGGTGATGACCCATGTTCCTTGAGAATTTGATGCACCTAAATTTCCTGCAATTGTCGGTATGGCAACGTTAGCAATGGTTGAATCCAAAACCAACATGAAAGTAGCCATTGCGAGGGAAATGGTCAGTAACGCCAGCTTCGCGCCTGTAAGTGGTTCTCGTGTCACCATGACTTCCCCTTATGACTAATTATTTGAGTTACTATTAATGATGTCAGTAACTATTTTATTTGCAGGAGACATGTCTATCATTAGGGCATTCGTGTGATAGGCGGGTTTGATACGTTCAGTGGTTGGCAAAGTCATTCCATTGGTATCTGCCGTATCGACAATCACTTTTGTCGACAGGCCAATACGCAGAGGATATTGCTTCAGTTGTTCTGGTTCAAGTTCAATGCGAACGGGCAAACGTTGAACAACTTTGATCCAGTTTCCACTGGCATTCTGAGCTGGTAGCAGAGAAAAAGCACTCCCTGTTCCCATATCAAGGCCAACAACTTTACCTGTATAGACGATGCCATCACCGTAAAAATCGCTGGTAATTTTTGCCGGTTGTCCGATCTTCATATTGGAAAGTTGGGTTTCTTTAAAATTGGCGTCAATCCACATATTAGTGGCTGGCACGATAGCCATTAAAGGTGTACCCATATTGATGCGTGAGCCTATTTGTACATTACGACGAGAAACATATCCATCTACAGGGCTGACAATTTTCGTTCTTTGCAAGTTTAACCAGGCATCACGAACCCCAGAAGCCGCTTTTTCTACAGCAGGTTGTTTTTCTAACGGTGTATTTAAAATGACAGCTTGATTACTATTGTACTGCTCGATAGCCACATCCAGATCAGCCTGGGCAAGTGCAACACTTTCATATGAATGTTGTAGTTCTTCCTGACCAATAGCATCTTGTCTGCCAAGTATTTTTCTTCGGTTGAAATCATTCTGCGCTTTTCTAAGAACAATCTTTTTCTGTTCAATGATCGCTTGGTACTTCTTGCTATCAACCATCTGTTGGTGAGTTTTCCGCACGGCGGTAGCCAGTTCATTTTCTGCTTTTGTCAGAGCGAGTTCAGCATCTCTGGGATCAAGCTGTATCAAAACACTACCGCTTTTTACAAAGTCGGTATTATCAAAATAGATAGTGGTGACACTACCCGTGACTTGAGACATGACTTGTATTTGATTGCCTGCTACATAAGCGTTATCTGTTTCTTGTTGATGGCGCGAAAAGGTGAGCCAGTAAACAGTATAGATCGTACCGAGGATTAAAAATAATAATATAATAAAAATCAATATATTGTGACGTTGATGTTTTTTATTCTTTTGCTGACGATTTAAAGTTGGTGACAAAGGACTTTCCTCACTAAGGCTCATAGTGAATCTCCGTATATTTCTTGTTCGTATTGCTGAATGGTGTCCACATCATAAAGACCACTCATTTCCAGTAGCGTGGGTTACACTACTGGAAAAGATGGGCTATATGGGATTGATTATTATCTGAGGATAATAGTTAGCCATATGACATATCATCGGCCATATGACATACCAAATGATACTGGCTAGCAGAAAAGTTTTTTTAGGTCATGTTGCCATATTGTGATTTTTCGGGATCCGGTATTGTTCATGGAGAATACAATCACTTTTTCAAACAATCCCCGATGTTATCCAATTGTGCCAACAATTTTCTCATCAATTTTTCTAACTGTTTTTGTTCCTCCAGATCAAGGGCAGACCAAAGTTTAACCAGGCACTCATGCTGAGGTGGAAGTAAACTATTCAAGAAATTTGTACCTTTTTCTGTCAGATGAAGATGGAGACAACGGCGATCGTTGTGGCTCTCTTTTCTTTCTATCCAGCCTTGCTTCTCTAATTCATCAGCAATTCGAGTTGCGTTTGTGCGAGAGGAACCCAACGCCGCACTAAGTTCTGATGGCTGAATGCTACGACTTTCTTTGGTATCCAGGATCATCAGTGCCATAAACAAGGTTTCATTGATTCCTTGCGCTCTCAGCATGTTATTACGATTTTCCAGCATCTTACTCTGGACATGCATCGATAAGCGGGTGAGTAATATCTCTTGATAGGGCAAACTTTTGTTCAACTCTTTTTGCTGTGCAACACGGCAATTAAGCAACTCTTCTGTGGGAGTGAATGAACTTTCCATTGTTTAGATACCTTATTAGTTTCAACCGGTAAAGTAACTTCTGCGAAAAACCATACAAATACTATATTAAAAGTTAAATTTAGCAATTATAGTTATTTATTATCATCATATTTCTTTTAATATTGATACCTAATTCATAAATACCTTGAATGTTAATCCAAAAATGGCTGATCTGGATAGTGTAGAAAAGATGATGCTGCGCGTTTTATAGAAGAATACATAGCTGATAAAACAGCCAATTAAAGTCGAAAAAAGCTTATTGTGCTCCTGTATCACAACAGGGATACCTGCAACGATCAGAAGCGAACAAATTGATACGACTCCAATACTGCCCAGAACAATACCTATCTTGCCTATTTTTTTACCCGCAGTTCGATTAGCTTTGGCAAAAATTTCACCGGTTAACCCGAAAGCCCAAGTTGTAGCCTTTTTGCCTGATATTACTTCAAGAGAAGTGAATCCCGATTTGATGGCACTGAGGCCAAATGTGAAGGAGATAGAAATATAGCTAATGGCAAGACTATCAAAAATACCCTTGATGAATGAAGAGCACTTGCTTGGTATTGCGGGGGCATTTATCGCTGTGCCAGATGTTAAGTTATCGGACACAGGGGTATCAGGTATCGACATAGGGTAATTTATTTTTTTGTTAATAGTAAAACAACATTAACAAAATATAATAAAATTGAAAATATGAAATGTCTAAATTATTTAACAAATATTATTTAGAACAATGATTTTGATCGAAAAATAGAGTCATTAGGTAATTGAGGTGTTGATTTGTTAATAAATTTATGTGTGATTGTGATAGAGGCTAAGACGAAGCGGCTTTTTGCTTCGCAGCTTTTCTGGCTTCATCAAGCCAGCCATCAAAGGTTTTCTGGTGTGCATTAATCCAGCCGTTGGCATGATGTTCAATATCCTCTTCGGAGTTTTTCCCAGTATGCATACGCATATTTTGTGTGTTGATATCTGCAACAGATAGTTGCATGACAGCAAAAAGTGCCGCCGCCGCTGGGTTTTTTTCAGCCCAAATTCGGTTCGCCACGATATGCATAGAACTGGGAGGAAAGCCATAATTGAGGCCATTTGGCAATTGAGTATCAATTTCACCATCTTCATTGAGGGCAGAGAAAGGAACTTGTAGCCATACCACATCTTTTCCGGGTATTAGAACATCACTGACCCAATAAGGCGTCCATGTGTAGTAAAAGATAGGCTTACCTTCACGGTAACGGGCGATAGCATCTGCCATCATGGCGGTATAGTTTCCCTGATTTTGCTCCACGGTATTTTCTAAACTATAAGCCTTTAATTGATAGTTTATCACTTTTTCGCATCCCCAGCCGGGGTTACAGCCAGTCAGGTCTGCTTTATCGTTTCCACTGCTGTCAAATAACTTAGCCAGTTTTGGATCTCGTAATTGGGCAATATTATTGATGTGATATTTTTCGGCTGTTTTCTTATCGATCAGATATCCTTGAACAGCATTTTTAACGAAGGTTCCCTTACGGTAGAACGTGTTATCACCACCGGCAGCTTTGTACTGTACATTATGAAGAGGGACCCAATTGACCGCCATAAATGTGGCATCACCTGAGGCAATAGTGGCATAGGCGACGTTATAATCGACTTCTTCGATTGGTTTTACATCATAACCGAGCTTTTCTAAAGCCTTGCAGACAATTAACGTCTGGAATGTTTCTTCACCAATGGTACTTTGTAAAGGTTGCACACTGATACCTTTTCCGGGAAGTTCCGTGGTAGCTAACGACGTGCTTGTTAATAATATCAGATTGAATCCTAAGATAATTTTCTTGTTTATGAGCGTTTTAAGTCGGGTTGTGATTAGCATGATTTTCTCCTGTTATTAATCTGTTTGACTATCCTGATGTTGAGTATTTTTGTGGTGGGTTAGTTTTTGCAGGGATAACAACTTAATTAACAATCCTATTGGCCCTGTGTGATACCAGCATCTGTTATTTCTGGTGCGGATATTTCTTCCCAAAGATTGAGTTAAGCGATCAAGGATAATGGCAAGGATGACAATACCCGTCCCACCAACTGCGGCTAGTCCGATATCAAGACGACCGATCCCCCGCAGCACCATTTGTCCCAAACCACCAACAGCGATCATTGAAGCAATAACAACCATGGATAGCGCTAACATTAATGTCTGGTTTACACCAGCCATAATTGTTGGCAGAGCAAGGGGAAGTTGGACTTTGAACAACATTTGACGTGGACTGGCACCAAAAGATCTTGCGGCTTCAATCAGATCTAGCGGGACCTGTTTGATCCCTAAAATGGTCAGGCGAATAATTGGGGGTAAGGCAAAAATAATTGTTACCATGACACCCGGTACGTTCCCAATACCGAATAGCATCACAATAGGCACGAGATAAACAAAGGCAGGTGTTGTCTGCATTGCATCCAATAGGGGGCGGATGATCCCGGCTGTTCGGTTACTGCGTGCTAGCCAAATCCCGAGCGGTAGCCCAATAAGGACACAAAACAGCAAAGCCGTGAGTACCAGTGCCAATGTGATCATCGCTTGAGACCATGCCCCGATGGCACCAATAAAGCATAATGAAATTAAAGTGAGTCCGCCTATGCCAGCACCTGCTAGCTGCCATGCCAGAAATGTCAGGAAAAGTATCGTGATGGGAGCTGGCATTGACATCAAAAATTGCTCAAATCTGTTTAAGATAAAATCTACCGGAATACGTATTCCTTGGAAAAAAGGCCGGAAGTGCAAAACGATCCAATTAATGGCATGGGTGACCCACGAATCAAATGGGATGAGTGTATGCTGAAAAGGTTCCATGATATTAAAATGCCCCTGTGAGATATTATCTGTAGGGGTATCCAGCCAATTTGTATTTGATAATGAATCGCCTGTGGTGCTGTTCCAGGGATCACTTAATGTTGTCTGATCGGGTGTTGATTGCGGCGTATTATTGCTCATTTGGCGTCTCCTTATCTAAAGCTTGCAACAGTATTCCTTTGGAAATAACACCCAAATAACGATGATCATCACCCACGACAGGAACGGCACAAGGAGATTGAGCTACGATGGATATCAGCTCATTCAATGGCATATCTGCTGGAACTGCGGTTAGCTCTGTCAGGATAGCGTGTTCGATAGGATATTTCTTTTCCAGTGTATCTTGCAGGGAATCGACTGAAACTACCCCAATAAATTTCTGACCTTTGTCGATCAGATAGCCATAGTTTCGGTCTCCATCCTCCAGTATTTTCAAAGCTGAGCGAGGTCCAAAACCTACTGCAATATGGAGTAATGCTTCTGGCCGACGACGAGCGACATCTTTTGCTGAAAATACTTGACTGATATCCACTCCCCGAAAGAATGCCTTAACATAATCATTGGCAGGATTATTTAAGATCTCATCAGGTGTTCCCACCTGAACAATAATCCCTTCCTGCATGATGGCAATGCGATCACCAATACGGATTGCTTCATCCAGATCATGGGAAATAAATATAATTGTGCGTTGGTGTTGACCTTGCAGGCGTAATAACTCATCCTGCATTTCTGCACGAATAAGAGGATCAAGGGCAGAAAAAGCCTCATCCATCAATAAAATATCAGGATTATTGGCGAGCGCTCTGGCTAATCCAATACGCTGCTGCATACCACCCGATAACTCATCCGGGTAAGACTTAGTGTAGTTTTCCAGATTGACTTGTTTCAGGGCTTCGAGAGCTTTTTGCTGGCGTATTTCTTTGGGAATACCAGCAAACTCCATACCGAAAGCCACATTCTCCAGCACATTTAAATGTGGCATGAGCGCAAATGATTGGAAAACCATACTGATTTTATTGCGACGGATTTCGCGTAATTGAATGTCTGAAATTACAGAGATATCCTGCCCATCGATAATTACCTGACCTTTGGTCGGTTCTATCAGGCGGTTGAGAAGGCGTATCAGTGTGGATTTTCCTGAGCCGGACAGGCCCATAATCACAAATATCTCGCCTTCTTCGATGACCAAATTAGCATTTTGTACGCCAACTGCCATACCAGTTTTTTTAAATATTTCTGCTTTATTGTAGTTGGATTCTAATAACTTAACCGCTTGCTTTGGATGGTCACCGAATATTTTATACAGATCTTTAACTTCGAGTTTAATTGTCATGTAATAAATATTTAGCTTTGTGAAAAGGTATACTCTCTTTAATTGCTTACTTCAGATAATCTGCAGATATAACCCAAGCTATACTTGGGATGATTTGGACACGTTGAGATATGTTGACAACTTCCAGAATATAATTATTAACTAAAAGATAAAGCTTTTTACAGATAAATGTCTACATTTTTTACTTAATTTTAACTTTCGTTGTAGGAAGGTTGACTTAATAAAAAAAAAATTATTACCGTCATAAAGATAGAGCAAAGTAAACTTTTGTGGGATTTATCTCTTTTTGCCTTTTTTATCGTGTGGCTACTTTGAAAAAATTTATTGTCTATAATTGTAGGGTAAGAACATTTTGGTAGATTTTATGATGGATAAGATTACCCACAATCCAACTGTGTTTGCCATAAATTATCACTCTTCTGGTAAAATTCTTTATTGATCTACGCACTTATCGAAGAATGAAAACGCGTATTTAAGCATTACAATACGGAAATCTCTTTATGAGAAGAGTACTATATATGGTGGGTTTTTCGATGCTTTTATCTATATATGGTATTTTTATCTTTTTTGAATGAATGCTGCCAAAAGTAAGATGTTATATCTTATTGGTAATCCTATGATTTTTATTATCAGAAGGCGGTATGGTTTCTTTATCAAATTGTCAGATGTGTAACTGAATTCATCATTGCAAAGTGATGAAAGAGAGACTTAGGCTAGTATAGAAATATTAACAATAAATTAAATGGAGGTAGTTTATGTATCACCATTACCTGAATACTCCAGAAGGTTTTCCTAAACCTTATGTACACATCACTGCGAACGATGAAGGAGTCACTAGTATTTATTTTGTTAATGAAAAGAAAGAACTGGAATCTAAAAATGCTATTACTAAGCAGTGTGTAAAAGAGCTACAGGAATATTTTAAAGGAAAACGTCAGATATTTACGGTTCCTTTGAGTATGCAAGGAACTGAATTTCAGCAACGTGTCTGGCAACAACTCTGTAATATCCCATTTGGTGAAATGTGGAGTTACAAACAATTAGCATTGACGTTGGGTTCGGTAAATTATTGTCGTGCAGTCGGTATGGCAAACTCACGTAATCCGATTTCACTGATTGTGCCCTGCCATCGGGTAATTGGGCATGATGGTAAGTTAGTCGGATATACAGGTGGGCTTAATATTAAGGAGTGGTTGCTGGAGCATGAAAAGAAAAAAAAGACGAAAATTAAACCAATCTAGAATGAAACGCCAATTAATTTGTGAAATGATGATTGGAGTATAGAATAAATTAATGAAATTAAACAAAACGTGCGTTTTGTACATTTTGTCATATGTTTCGTGATCTAGGTTGCAGACAGTGAACTATATTATTTGTTGTACTGTATGTAGCATGGAGTTTGTGTATTTTTTATTAAAGGTAAGTTTGATGTCTAAAATTAAAGGTAACGTTAAGTGGTTTAACGAATCTAAAGGATTCGGTTTCATCACTCCAGAAGATGGTAGTAAAGATGTTTTTGTACACTTTTCCGCCATTCAATCTAACGGTTTCAAGACATTGGCTGAAGGCCAAAAAGTTGAATTTGAAATCACTGAGGGTGCGAAAGGTCCATCTGCTGCAAACGTTGTCGCGATCTAATTTCTAATCCCATATTCTTAAAACCCGTTTTTATAACGGGTTTTTTATATTTTTAATTTCTGCTTAGTTCAGAGTTTATTTATTAAGGTAAACGCGAGGGCAGTCATTAATAATGAACCGATAACATTTGCCAGAATGGTGCTTAGTGCCCAACTTATTTTCCCTGCTTGTAATAAATAAACCACTTCAGCGGAAAATGTGGAGAAAGTTGTCAATCCACCGCAGAACCCTGTTGTTAACATGAGCTTCCAGGCAGGGGCAAGATGTGTTGTTTTGCTGAAATAGGCCAGCCCCAGCCCGATAATGAACGCTCCAATACAGTTAGCCGTCAGAGTACCAATGGCAATAGGCGCTGAGGCATTATTCAGCCGGAGGCCGATAAACCAACGTAAGAGGCTGCCAAAACCACCACCGATAAATACAGCGAGAATAAGATTCATCAGCAGTGGCCTCGATTATTTAACTTCCATTCCTTTGGCCTGCAAGTCAGCGTGGTAAGAAGAACGAACAAATGGCCCACAAGCTGCATGAGTAAAGCCCATTTCTAATGCTGCTTCTTTCATTTCATCAAATTCAGCCGGGTTGACATAACGTTGGACTGGCAGATGATGGCGACTTGGCTGCAAATATTGACCTAATGTCAGCATAGTTACCCCGTGACTACGTAAATCACGCATCACTTCTAAAATTTCTTCATTAGTTTCTCCCAAACCCATCATCAAACCTGATTTGGTCGGGATATCTGGATGTGCTTCTTTGAATTTTTGTAGCAGTTGTAATGACCAATTGTAGTTCGCACCTGGGCGGATCTGACGATACATCCGTGGTACGTTTTCCAGATTATGGTTAAAAACATCGGGAGGGGTTGCAGTCAGAATTTCCAGTGCACGATCCATGCGGCCGCGGAAATCCGGTACTAGTGTTTCAATTTTAATTGATGGATTTTTTTCACGGATCGCAGTAATACAGTCGGCAAAATGTTGAGCTCCGCCATCCCGCAAATCATCACGGTCAACAGATGTGATAACAACATAGCGCAGACCCATATCTTGAATAGTTTGCGCAAGTTTAACCGGCTCATTTACATCTGGTGCATTTGGTCGCCCGTGTGCCACATCACAGAATGGACAGCGGCGAGTACAAATGGCACCCAGGATCATAAAAGTGGCGGTTCCGTGGTTAAAGCATTCGGCAAGGTTAGGACAAGAGGCTTCTTCACAGACGGAATGCAATCCATTTTTGCGCATTGCCGCTTTGATTCCCTGAATGCGGCTGGAATCCGCAGGAAGTTTGATTTTCATCCACTCAGGTTTACGCAAGAGTGCTTCACGTTCTGTGACCACTGTTTTCACAGGGATCAAAGCCATCTTATCTGCGTCGCGGTATTTAATACCACGTTCCATCTGAATTGGTTTACTCATAATCGTGCTGGTTCCAGTTATATTTTTCAGATTGTTATTTATTGCTTGATTATTAAGCCAAATTCATCGGAGCAATAAGTGTATTCAAATTTTTTTGAAAAATGTTAAAAAATTATATCATCTTTCATCGGTGAGTTGAAATCCTAAGATCTGGCAGAATTTTTGTACCAGAATGGGTTGTACATCTTCAACAGTGATCCCATCTACAAGGTCACTGAGCTGAATCATTTGCATGCCTGCATAACCACATGGATTAATGCGCAAAAAGGGTTGTAAGTCCATTGCAATATTTAATGCCAAGCCATGGAAAGAACACCCTTTTCGGATACGTAATCCCAATGAACAAATTTTATTGCCTTTGACATAAACCCCCGGCGCATCTGGTCGGGCATGAGACTCAACGCCAAAATGAGCTAATGTCTCGATAACAGTATTTTCAATTGCGGTGACTAACTGACGAACCCCAATTTTTGCTCTTTTTAAGTCGATCAAAACGTACATGACTTGCTGACCAGGCCCATGATAAGTGATTTGCCCCCCCCTGTCGGATTGAATAACAGGAATGTCACCCGGTGCAAGCACATGTTCTGCTTTACCTGCCTGCCCCTGTGTGAACACTTTTTCATGCTGGACAAGCCAGATTTCATCGGGAGTTTCCGCTGTACGCTGCTCAGTGAACTGGTGCATGGATTCAGAAACCGGCTCGTAAGGCTGAATACCCAACTGGCGTAAAATAACGGTGTTATGTTGCAATGGAAGTTTCATCATCAGTTAACAAAAATTGCCCGCCAGTATAACGCTCTAAAGGGATTCTCTCCAGTTAGAGAATGCCTTAATGCAATAATAATGTTAATTAGACGAATATGTTTAGATTTTATATTATCATAGTTATATATTTCGACGATTTCCCCCTTGTTTTCTGTTTGAGCTAACAGATGGTCAGAAAAAACCAACTCCTGATTGTTGGGCATCTTTGCAGTTCTCTGGTGCTCTTATACAGCCTCTCAATGTTGCTGCCTGTTTTTGTCGCTTTGTTTTATAAAGAAAAAAGTGTTTTTGCGTTTTTCGAAACGTTTGTTATTGGAATGATCCTTGGCGGTGTTGGGTGGTATTTCACCCGAAAAACTAAAGTACAGCCCAGTACTCAAGATGGGTTCCTTATCATCGTCTTATTCTGGTTACTTTTTTCGTTGCTCAGTGCCTTACCTTTCGTGCTGGATAAAAATCTGAATATCAATCTTGTGGATGCCATGTTTGAAGGTGTATCTGGTATTACAACGACAGGGGCAACGGTACTAAATGATGTTTCTTCATTGCCTAAATCTGTTCTTTATTACCGAGCTCAGCTCAATTTCATCGGCGGTTTGGGGGTTATCGTGCTTGCCGTAGCTATTTTGCCATTGCTTGGTATTGGTGGTGTAAAACTTTATCAATCAGAGATGCCCGGTCCGTTTAAAGAGGAACGATTAACTCCTCGCCTTGCAGATAGTGCCAAAAGTTTATGGGTAGTTTATCTGTTGTTGGGTGGAGTATGCTCTTTCAGCTTCTGGGCAGCCGGGATGTCCTGGTTTGATGCTATTTGCCATGGGATATCAACGGTCTCTTTGGGGGGATTTTCGACTCGTAATGAAAGTCTTGGCTATTATGATAATTCCCTCCTTGAAATGGTGGGAGGTATTTTCTCAATATTATCAGCGGTTAACTTCACCCTCTATTTTGTTGTCCTGACACGAAGAAGCATCAAACCGTTACTGAAAAATGCCGAGCTTCAATTCTTCCTGCTGGTACTTTTCATTGTGATTTGTATTATTTGGCTGGAGTTGTACCGCTCTGGCATGTATGGTTTGAAAGATGCTTTTGTGCATGGTTTTTTCATGACCAGCTCGATGATGACAGACAATGGTCTGGCAACTTCAGATTATGCACAATGGCCACCTCACACGATGTTGCTGTTATTGGCGATAAGTTTCTTTGGTGGCTGTGTTGGCTCGACTTGTGGAGGCATTAAGGCGCTGCGTTTTCTGATCCTGACAAAACAAAGTTTCAGTGAGATTAATCAGCTTATTCATCCAAACGCCATTTCAACGATTAAAGTAGGTAAATCACCAGTGCAGGAAAGGGTACTTCGTTCCGTCTGGGGCTTTTTCTTCTTGTATATTTTTTGCAGTTGCTTCTTTATTTGGGCACTGAATCTTCTGGGATATGATCTGGTGACTTCATTTGCCACGGTTGCCGCATGTATCAATAACATGGGAGTTGGTTATGGTGAGACAGTACAAGGTTTTGGTAATCTTGATGTTGTGGCGAAATGGATGATGTGTGCTGCTATGTTATTGGGAAGACTGGAAATTTATCCTATTCTGATCTTGTGCTCGAAAGCGTTCTGGCGTTTTTGACTAGGGGGTTAGTATAGGGCGCTGAAAAAAACGCTGACTTTTTTGTCAGCGCTTTTTTATAGAAGTTGAATTTGCCGAAGTAGAAATTGTCACATTACTATTCACTATATTGTGCATACAGTGCCATTGATTTCATTACAACACTACGCGTACCAGCTCCAGTTTACCTAACTCTTCATACAGCGTTTCAACCTGCTCAATATGAGTTGCATTGATAGTAATAGAAACAGAGTGGTAATTACCTTTGCTGCTTGGTTTCACTGCTGGAGAGTAATCGCCCGGCGCATGGCGCTGAACCACTTCAATAACTTGATCCACCAGCTCAGGTTGAGCTAAGCCCATCACTTTGTAGGTGAATGAGCAGGGGAACTCAAGCAGTTCATTTAACTTCGTTTTCATGGGCGCTCCTGATTTATTAACTACGGCAGAATGATAGATTCTGCCGTGGCGTGATTATTTTCTAACAATTTACCTTAATATAAGGTTCAATGCTCAGCTTTCAAAGTTTTAGCCAAACCAGTGATGGAATGTCAATCGGATATAATCGAATATGCGGTTAAAGAACCCCCCCTCTTTTACTTCCTGCATCACGACTAATGGACGTTGTTCGATCGTTTTACCATCAAGTTGGAAATTGATTGTGCCAACTACCTGATCTTTGGCGAGAGGAGCGTGTAGTTCATTGCTATTTAATACATAGCTGGCTTTTAGATCTTTCAGGCGACCACGGGGAATAGTCAGGTAAACGTCCTGCTCGACACCCAGTTGGACTTTATCAGTATCGCCAAACCAGACCGGTTCAGAAGCAAATTCTTTATCTGCCCGTAGTGGGGAGACAGTTTCAAAAAAACGAAAACCCCAGGTCAGTAGTTTTTTACTGTCAGTTTCACGGCCTTTGAACGTTGGGCTGCCCATTACCGTAGCAATCAGGCGCATGTTACCTTCAGTAGCAGAGGAAACAAGGTTATAACCAGCACCACTAGTATGGCCGGTTTTGATGCCGTCCACATTCAAGCTCTTATCCCACAGCAAACCATTGCGGTTGGGCTGGCGGATGTTATTGTAAGTGAATTCTTTCTCTTTATAGATGGCATATTCATCCGGTACATCGCGGATCAATGCCTGACCAATCAGCGCCATATCATGGGCAGAACTGTATTGGCCTTCTGCATCCAGACCGTGAACAGTTTGAAAGTAGGTGTTCTTCAGTCCTAAACTCTGAACATATTTATTCATCAGACTGACGAATGCATCCTGACTACCTGCTACGTAGTCCGCCATTGCTACACAAGCATCATTACCGGATTGCAGGTTAATACCACGGGACAGCATCGCGACGGAAACTTTATCACCGGGCTTTAAAAACATCAGAGAAGAGCCTTTGAATACAGGATTTCCTGTTGCCCAGGCATCCTTACCTACTGTAACGATATCATTCGGGCCAATTTTCCCTGATTTGATGGCTTGTCCAATCACATAACTGGTCATCATTTTGGTCAGACTGGCAGGATCACGACGGACATCTGAATTCTTTTCGGCCAATATTTTTCCTGAATTGTAATCAATCAGAATATAGGCTTCGGCATCGATTTGCGGCACTCCGGGGATCATGGTTTTGAAATTATCATCCGTATTAGCGAATGCAGAAACACTGGTAGCCAGAGCAAGACTCAGGGCTGCATTTCTAATAAAACGGGAAGTAACTATACGAGAAGTAACTATGTATTTCATGATTGATTAGATAACATCCGTGAGAGAAGCATTGATAATAAACCACATAATAACAAATGACAAAAAGCGTGACATTAAACAAAATTGGAAGAGATGAAGATTTGCATTTTTTTACTTGGTTTTTTCTCCCTGCCGATATTAATCAGAAGAACAAATATCAGCAGGAAGCAGACTAATCAGAGAACAATGCAATCAAGGGGCAACAATAAAGGAAGATTGGTGCATTTGGTCAGTTAATTTCTTTTGCATTTGCGCTGCTTGCTGGCGGCTGCTAAAAGGCCCTAGCTGGACACGATGAACATTACCAAATTGGATCACACGTCCTGGTACATTAAAGCGTTGGCTTAATAATTGCTGCCATTCTTTGGCTTTTTGTTCAGAACTGACAGCACCAACTTGTACCATATAACCAGAGGAAGTGGCTGAGGCTGATTCAGGGATTGTTTTCTCTGAAGGTACAGGAGGTTGATTTTCTCTATTTCCAGACAGATTCTGGTTTGAGCTATTCTGTTCAGGAGAATCCGGCGTAATGCTCGTGACAGCTCCTGTTGATGGCGAATTAAGGACAGGCCTGTCAGGTAACGCATAGCTTTGTTTGACAATAGTTGAACCCGCTGTCCCCAAACCAGAAAGTGAACCATCAGGAGCAACCTGAATGCCATCGAGTTTTACCCGACTTTGCGGCATCAAATTCAGTCGTTCGGCAACAGCTCGTGATAATTCAATCACTTTTCCCGGATTATTGTAGGGACCGCGATCATTAACTCTGACGATTATCATGCGCCCATTGCTTAAATTGGTGACACGTACATAGCCTGGTATTGGCAGTGTCGGGTGAGCAGCCGTCAATGCATAAGGACTGGCTCGTTCTCCAATTGTTGTCAATTTCCCATTCGTTTCTTCACCAAATACGCTGGCATAGCCTGTTTGAGTAAACTGGGCAGGAACCTGAATGATATGATAGTTTTTTCCATCCCTGCTGTAATCCCGGTTAGCACTTGGATGGTAAGGCTCATATACAGGCTCTGCTCCCAATACATCACGGGTCGGAACTGGCGGAACAGAAGAAGCGCCTCTTTCATTGTTTGTTGTACAACCTGAAATCAGTACAGCCACTATGCTAAGAATAAGCCATTGTTGACGCATGAAATTTCTTCCTCATAGACTTTTGGATAATAACTTGCGATGAGTATGTATTGACATGATAATGCCGAATCCCGCCATTAAGACAATTAACGCTGAACCTCCGTAGCTAATCAGGGGCAAGGGTACACCGACTACAGGCAAAATACCGCTAACCATGCCGATATTCACGAAGACATAGACAAACAATATTAATATTAGCCCCCCTACCATGACACGGCCGAAGGTGTTTTGTGCGTTGGCAGCGATAAACATGCCGCGAATGATGATTAATAGGTAAAGTGCCAATAAAACGAGGACACCGATCAATCCCAATTCTTCCGCTAAGACAGCAAAAATAAAGTCGGTATGACGTTCAGGCAAAAATTCTAATTGTGATTGTGTACCTTGTAACCAGCCTTTTCCAAATAACCCACCTGATCCAATAGCAATTTTTGATTGAATGATGTGATAGCCTTTACCCAAAGGGTCACTTTCTGGATCTAACAACATCATGACCCTGGCTCGCTGGTAATCATGCATCAAAAAGAACCATAAGATCGGCAGGAAACAGGCAATCAGTAAAATGGCAATAACAATTAACCGCCAGTTCATTCCTGCCAGAAACAGGATAAACAACCCGGAAGTTGCTATCAGGATAGATGTACCTAAATCAGGTTGTGCAGCGACAAGCAGAGTAGGTAAGAATATCAGTACTAATGCAATTCCTGTATTTTTCAGGGAAGGAGGGCAAAGGTCACGATTTATAAAGCGTGCAATCATCAAAGGGACAGCGATTTTGGCAATTTCTGATGGCTGAAAGCGTACAATGCCTAAATCCAGCCAACGCTGAGCCCCTTTACTTATTTGCCCGAAAACATCAACAAAGATGAGTAGCATGACACAAACAATATAAAGATAAGGTGCCCAACTTTCGTATATGCGAGGTGGTACTTGAGCCAAGGCAACCATGACCACTAAGCCAATAAACACCTGCCCAATTTTACGTTCCATCATGTCAATGTCTTGTCCACTGGCGCTCCACATAATGAAAAGACTATAGGCCAGCAGTGCCAGAATACATAGTAGCAGCGGGATATCTATATGTATTCTGGTCCAGAAAGGAACTTTTTTCTGCGATTCTGTCATAGCATTACTCAATTAACTTATGTTCTGGTAGCGGGTTTTGGGGTAGATGGTTTTTCGCCAACGGGTTCTCCTGTAGGCGATTTTCTACTTTTATTAGCTGACTCAGTGGATGAAGTGCCTTTATTATTCCTGATTAGAATATGATCCAGAATTTGACGCACGATAGTGCCAACAGGTGGCCCCGCTCCTCCATTCTCCAAAATAATGGAAACTGCGACAGTTGGATTATCATAAGGAGCAAAAGCAATCATTAGACTATGATCCCGTAGATGCTCCGCAAGTTTACTCGCATTATAGGTTTCATATCTGAACACTTGCGCTGTACCGGTTTTTACTGCGGCTTTATAAGGAGTACCAGCAAAGAATCTGCGTGCTGTGCCATTGGGTGCATTGGCAACACCATACATGCCATCTTTGGCAATCTCCCAATATCCAGAATGAATATCTCCGATTGGTTCACTGATAGGAGGCTGATAAGGATGCATGTCACCATTTACCCGTGTTCCTAGTAAAAAATGCGGTGTTTTTACCTCGCCATCATTAATCAATATCATCAAGGCCTTTACCATCTGCATAGGTGTGGCCGTCCAATATCCCTGACCGATGCCAACAGATATTGTATCTCCTTGAAACCACGGTTTTTTATAACGCTTTTGTTTCCATTTTCGGGTCGGCATGTTACCCGCCGCCTCTTCTTTCAAGTCAATACCAGTTAATTGACCAAAACCAAATTTTGTCATCCAGTTGGAGATCCTATCAATACCCATATCATAGGCTACCTGATAGAAAAAGGTATCTGCTGATTCAACAAGGGACTTATGCACATTCAAAAGACCATGCCCATAACGTTTCCAGTCACGATAACTCATATTAGAGTTAGGCAATTGCCACCAGCCCGGATCATTGATGGTTGTATTCTTTGTGATGACACCACTACTTAGTGCTGCAACAGCAATAAAAGGTTTTACTGTTGAGGCGGGAGGGTAAGCACCTTGTGTTGCACGGTTAATCAATGGGCGGTTGGGGTTGTTGAGTAGTGCTTTATAATCCTTACTGGAAATACCATCAACAAACAGATTGGGGTCATAGCTTGGGTTGGATACCATTGCCAGAACTTCGCCGGTACGGGGATCTGTGACAACAACTGCTGCCCGGCTGGTTGTCAGTATCTCTTCAATGTAATTTTGTAGCTCTAAGTCTATTGATAGATAGATATCTTTTCCCGCTTGTGGTGGCTGCTCATGTAACTGGCGAATAACTTTACCACGGTTATTGACTTCAACTTCTTCATAACCGGGTTTTCCATGCAGAACAGATTCATAATAGCGTTCAATACCTAGTTTGCCGATATCATGAGTTGCGGCGTAATCCGGCAAAATCCCCTCTTTATCGAGTCGCTCTAGGTCTTTGTCATTAATTTTGGAAACATAACCGATGACATGGGTGAGAGCAGAACCATATGGGTAATAACGACGTTGGTATCCTTTGATTTCTAACCCTGGGAAGCGATATTGATTGACAGAGAATCGGGCAACTTGCACCTGAGTCAGTGATGTTTTCAGGGGGATTGAGGTAAAGCGGCGTGCGCGCAGCCGCTCTTTTTTGAAATTTTCGATATCTTCATCGGTTAACCCGATGATGGAGCGCAACTCATTTAAGATTTTATCAAGATCAGCAACTTTTTGGGGGACAATCTCCAACTGGTAAATCGTACGATTAGCTGCCAGTAGTGTGCCGTTCCGGTCATAAATGAGTCCCCGGCTTGGGGCAATGGGAACTAGTTTAATACGGTTCCCATTTGAGCGCGTTTGATAATCTTCGTGGCGGGTGATCTGGAGATTATAGAGATTGGCAATCAGAACCCCTGTTAAAAGGATAATGCCGACAAACGCCACAAGCGCGCGGCGTATAAAAAGGGCTGATTCAGCCGTATGATCGCGAAAAGGGGTTCGTTTATTTTTCATCCCATTACCAGAACTCACGGTGATAGATTACCTAATTTATTCCCGATGATAAGGGTGATTAGTTGTGATGCTCCATGCCCGGTACAAGCTTTCGGCAACCAAGACCCGCACCAGAGGATGTGGAAGAGTCAGGGGAGAAAGAGACCAGCTTTGCTCTGCGGCGGCTTTACAGGCAGGCGCTAAACCTTCCGGGCCACCAATCAGCAAACTGACATTTCTTCCATCTTGTTTCCAGCGTTCAAGTTGTTGTGCCAACTGGGGAGTATTCCAACGAGATCCGGGGATATCTAGTGTGACAATGCGATTGCCTTTATTGACAGCCGACAGCATCTGTTCGCCTTCTTTTTCCAGAATACGTTTGATGTCGGCGTTCTTGCCTCGTTTTCCAGCCGGAATTTCAATTAATTCGAATGGCATATCTTTGGGAAAACGATGCAGATAATCCGTAAAGCCGGTCTGTACCCAGTCCGGCATTTTTGTTCCTACAGCGACAAGTTGTAACTTCAAACTCAGCTCCAGAGTTTTTCCAGTTCATACATGCGACGGCTGTCTTCCTGCATGACATGTACCATCACTTCGCCGAGGTCAACAACGATCCAATCTGAAATGCCTTGCCCTTCGACACCCAGAGGCATGATGCCCGCTTTACGGCAGTCATCAACAAGATTGTCTGCGACTGACATCAGATGGCGACTTGATGTACCAGTGCAGATAACCATACAGTCTGTAATACTGGATTTTCCTCGAACATCTATAGAAACAATATCCTGTGCTTTGGAATCTTCAAGTTTATCAATAATAAATTGTTGTAGTTCTGTGCCTTGCAAAAGGATCACCTTAATTTCATCAAATTAGTTGTGTAACGTAGAATAATAGCATGTCCGTCTCTATAAACGTAAGCGGCTCAACGGGGAAATCCCATAATGATTTAACTATCAGCTATATAACTTATGTGAATCGATATAATTTTGTATTGATGGAGGCAGTAAATCATCACAGTTCAGACCTTGTTGATGACGCTGACGTATATCTGTTGCTGAAATGTCTAATAACGGAGTTTCAGCCAGATAAATATAACCATGTGATTTCTGGCTTAATGGAGCAGGAGTATCAACTTGGTGTTGCTCAAACCATTTCCGCATTTTTGGGGTTGCCAGTTGTCTTGCATATCCTGGACGAGAGCAGACCAATAGATGACAGATATCCAATAATTCTGTCCAGCGATGCCATGTATGGATAGCTTGCAGAGAGTCTTGTCCTATGATGAATGCCAGTGGACATCGTTCCCCAACTTCTTCACGGAATGATTCCAATGTTTCGATGGTGTAAGAAGGTGTCTGACGTTGCAATTCCCGAGTATCAACTGTGAAAAGCGGGTTATCTTGTATCGCCAGATACACCATTTCCAACCGTTGTTGAGGAGAAGCTTCGGGTTGAGGACGATGCGGTGGGACGTGATTAGGTAACAAAATAACCTGCTTAAGACCCACTTGTTTCGCTAATGCTTCCACCGGGAGCAAATGGCCATAATGGATGGGATCAAAAGTGCCACCAAATAAAGCATGAATAATCGGTGAATTTAAAGATGAATTAGTGGTATGAAGCATTCAAAAAGCTCTCTGGTAATATTTTTCCGTGCGTTTTTCCGAGGGTGTTTCCGTATAGTAACAGCATAGAAAGTGTTTCCAGGTCAGCCCAAATCGATTGGCCATAATCCTGTTTGATGCACAGTTCCATCTGGGTTAACAAACGTATAGCCGAGTGTAGATCTTGTAATGACAGCCGCTGTAATGCCGTTGTCATAAGTGTTCGGCGGTTTTGCCACACTTTATGTTGATCAAATAGTGTCTTCAAAGGCGTCGTTTTTTCCTGACGCTTAAGCGTCAACAGCAACATAAGTTCTCGCTGTATCGTGCGCAGTAAAATAATTGCTTCGGTATCTTCTTGTCGTAGTTGCTTCAGGATATGCCATGCCCGCTTGATCTTGCCTGCCAGCAGAGCATCAACCCAATGATAAGGAGTAAAATGTGCCGCATCATTGACTGCATCTTCGACACGATGAAGAGTTAGCCGATTATCGGGGTAGAGTAATGAAAGGTGTTCTAATGCTTGAGACAGTGCCAGTAGGTTGCCTTCGTAGCAATAGCACAATAATTGGTTCGCTTCATCTTCCAGTGACAATCCCATACTTTTAGCGCGTTGTGCCACCCATTGGGGAAGACGATTTTGTTCTGGATTAAGGCAACTGACATAAACACCATGCTTTCCAATTGCTTTGAACCATGCGCTGTTTTCTTGTGCTTTGGTCAGTTTATGCCCACGCAGTATTAACAGAATATCTTCATGCAATAATTCAGAAAGTTTGGTCAGACGTTCGGCCATTGCCGTATTGGGACCATTCTCAGGTAATAACAAAGTCATTGACTGACGGCTGGCGAAAAGGCTGAGTGACTGACATAGGCTGAAGATTTCATCCCATTCGGTGTGGTTATCCAACGAGAACGAGAAATGCTCTACAAAACCATGCTGTTCAGCCACTCTACGAATGTTGTCCTGACTTTCCTGTAGCAACAACGGTTCGTTGCCCCATAACAGGTAGCTGCTTCGCAGCCCTTCATTGAGCTGCGAAAGAAGTTGTTCAGGATAGAGTCTGATCATTGTTTTTGCGTAGTTGCTGCTTGCTGTTTGTTAGCCGATTTTAGCTGTTCTGCACTTTGAACTGTCAGCAATTGGCGTATAAGTTGGCGGGCAGCTTGTTCACGCATCTCTTGCTGAACCAGTTCATTTTCTGCATCTTTTGCCAGAGCTTCCAACGGGTTATCAAAGAAAGCGCGATCAACCCTTGCCTGCAATGGATAGATGCTGCCATTTGGCATCAGAACTTGTGCATCAACATTCAGTACTAGCTGACGTTCTGCTGCTTTACCATCCTGAAATACTGATACAGTGTCTTTATTTTCACTTGAACCTAACAGCTTTAGGATCGGAACAGAGGCACTGGCCTGTTCAACAATTTTGACGTCATTCAGACGTAGTTGCTGGCGTACTGCTCGTGCCAATGGCCCGTATGGATCACTTGAACTTAATTGTAACGTCTGAAGTTCTTTTGGTACTTGTGTTGTGCCACGAAGGTGGAAACCGCAGCCAGCGGTGACCAGCACCGCTAACCCCAGCAACAAAGTGAAAATACGATGCCGCATATTCTTTCCTATCACATTTACTGCCACACTTTTTATCACAAGAATGGCCTCCCATTATCAGCTAATATCAGCCAACGACCAGATTTAGCAATTTGCCCGGAACATAGATGACCTTACGAATACTAACGCCTTCAAGATATTTCGTTACGCTGTATTCTTGGGTTGCCATCTCCTGAACGTACTCTTTTGTCGCGTCTGCCGGTACAGTAACGCGGCCACGGACTTTACCGTTAATTTGGATGATGACCAGTTTAGTATCATCAACCATTGCTTGTTCATCAACCTGCGGCCATTCAGCAACATCTATGTCACTTTTATTGCCGAGTGCTTTCCACATAACGAAACAAGCATGTGGAGTGATAGGTGAAAGCATACGTACAATTGCTGTCAGCGCTTCTTGCATCAGAGCACGATCCTGCTCTGTTTCCTGTGGTGCGCGGGTCAGTTTGTTCATCAGTTCCATGATAGCGGCAACTGCGGTATTAAATGCCTGGCGGCGACCAATATCATCAGTAACTTTCGCTATCGTTTTGTGCAGATCACGACGCAAATCTTTCTGCTCTGTTGTCAAGTTAACAATATCCAACAACTGAGGTTCGCCTTTGTCGGCGTTTTTATTAACGTGCTCATGAACCAGACGCCATACACGTTTCAGGAAACGGTTAGCCCCTTCCACACCAGACTCTTGCCATTCCAGAGTTAGTTCTGGTGGTGCAGCGAACATCATAAACAAACGAACGGTATCCGCGCCATATTTATCAACCATAAGTTGTGGATCGATACCGTTATTTTTGGATTTTGACATTTTGCTCATGCCAGTATAGATCAACTCACGACTAGCCTGATCCATTGCTTTTATAATGCGGCCTTTTTCGTCACGTTCAACAATTGCATCGGCCGGTGACACCCAAACTTTTTCACCGTTGCTGCCGGTGTAATAGAAAGCTTCAGCCAAAACCATGCCTTGACACAACAGACGTTTTGCTGGCTCATCAGAATTAACCAAACCTGCGTCCCGCATCAATTTGTGGAAAAAGCGGAAATACATCAGGTGCATGATAGCGTGTTCAATACCACCGATATATTGATCCACTGGCAGCCAATAATTAGCAGCAGCAGAATCAAGCATACCTTTGTCGTAATCCGGGCAGGTATAGCGTGCGTAATACCATGATGATTCCATAAAGGTGTCGAAAGTATCGGTTTCACGTAGAGCCGGTTGGCCGTTGATAGTGGTTTTTGCCCACTCAGGGTCAGCTGTAATTGGGCTGGTAATGCCATCCATCACTACATCTTCTGGCAGGATCACTGGCAGTTGATCTTCAGGAACAGGTACAACAGTACCATCTTCCAGTGTTGCCATTGGAATTGGTGCCCCCCAGTAACGCTGACGGGAAACACCCCAGTCACGCAGACGATAGTTAACTTTGCGTTTGCCAACTCCCATTTCAACCAGCTTATCTGCGATGGCATTGAAGCCTTCTTCGTGGCTCAGGCCACTGAACTCACCGGAATTAACCAGAGCATTTTTATCGGTGACGGCAGCCTCCTGAACTGTTGGTACGTTACCATCGTTATCCAGAATAACTACTTTCATTGGCAGGTTGTATTTAGTAGCAAACTCCCAGTCGCGTTGGTCATGGGCTGGAACTGCCATAACAGCACCTGTGCCGTATTCCATTAGTACGAAGTTAGCAACCCAGATAGCGATTCGTTCATTGGTTAATGGGTGGATAACGGACATACCGGTTGACATGCCTTTTTTCTCCATAGTTGCCATGTCGGCTTCGGCAACTTTGGTATTACGGCATTCATTGATGAATTCAGCCAGCTCTGGATTATTTTCCGCAGCTTGTTTTGCCAAGGGATGACCTGCGGCTACGGCAACATAGGTCGTTCCCATAAAGGTATCTGGGCGGGTAGTATAAACGGTCAGTTTTTCTTGGTTATCCGCGACATCAAAGGTGATTTCGACACCTTCAGAACGACCGATCCAGTTACGCTGCATGACCTTAACCTGTTCAGGCCAGTCTTCCAGCTTATCCAGATCATTTAACAGTTCTTCCGCATAATCGGTGATTTTAATAAACCACTGTGGGATTTCTTTGCGTTCTACCTGGCTGTCACAACGCCAGCAGCAGCCATCAATAACTTGTTCATTTGCCAGAACTGTCAGGTCATTTGGGCACCAGTTAACAGCAGAGGTTTTTTTGTAAACCAGTCCTTTTTCATACAACTTAGTAAAGAACCACTGCTCCCAGCGATAATATTCTGGTGTACAGGTTGTGACTTCACGATCCCAATCATAACCGAATCCCAGCTTTTTCAGCTGACCTTTCATGTATTCGATGTTGGAATAAGTCCACGGAGCCGGGGCGGTTTTGTTCTTAACCGCAGCGCCTTCTGCTGGCAGGCCGAATGCATCCCAACCGATAGGTTGTAGTACGTTTTTGCCAAGCATACGCTGGTAACGGGAGATCACATCACCAATAGTATAATTACGAACATGGCCCATATGTAGTCGGCCAGAAGGATAAGGTAGCATAGACAGGCAATAGTATTTTTCTTTGCTGTTGTCTTCGGTCACTTTAAAAGTTTGCTTCTCTTGCCAATGAAGCTGGACTTGTTGCTCTATGTCTTCTGGACGATATTGTTCTTGCATGGCACCGATAATCCTATGGTGAGTAATAAAGCTACGCTTTTAGCGAGCGGGTTTGTTTATGAAATTTAGGATGACATAGCATAGCGGATAGGAATTGGGGCAACAACACTTGTTATAGGAAGAACACGGAAAATTACTGAATTTAAAGTCGGCGGTAAAGTATTATCCGCCGACAGAGGTAAATTAGTGTAGGATTTTCGCCAGAAAATCGCGGGCACGTTCTGATTTAGGGGTGGCGAAGAACTCTTCTTTCTCGCTGTCTTCGACAATAGTGCCTTCATCCATAAAAATCACGCGATGGGCAACTTTTTTAGCAAATCCCATTTCATGGGTAACAACCATCATGGTCATCCCTTCGTTAGCCAGTTCAACCATAACATCCAGGACTTCATTGATCATTTCTGGATCAAGGGCGGAAGTTGGTTCGTCAAACAGCATGGCGATGGGATCCATGCAAAGCGCACGGGCAATGGCGACACGCTGTTGTTGTCCACCGGAAAGTTGGGCAGGAAATTTATTGGCGTGATTTGCCAACCCAACACGCTCTAATAGCTTTAAGCCTTTTTCAGCCGCAGCTTGTTTATCACGCTTTAAGACCTTGACCTGAGCCAGTGTCAGATTGTCTATGATGGACAGATGGGGAAACAGTTCAAAATGTTGAAACACCATACCAACTTTGGAACGTAGTTGAGCCAGATTTGTGCCTTTATCATTTACTTTTGTTCCGTTTACCCAAATTTCACCTTGCTGGACAGCTTCAAGGCCATTGACTGTTTTTATCAGCGTGGATTTACCGGAACCAGAAGGCCCACAGACTACCACTACTTCGCCTTTTTTGACTTCAGTTGAGCAGTCATTCAGAACCTGAAATTGGCCATACCACTTGGATACATTTTTCAGGGAAATCATTAAATAATCCTTTTTTTCAAATAGTTAACCAGCATGGAGGCGGAAAAACTAATCACAAAATAAATAAAACCGGCAAACAGAACCATTTCAATCTGTGTACCATCACGCTCACCGATATTGGCTGCTGTACGGAAAAAATCGGCCAGACTCAATACATATACCAGAGAAGTATCCTGAAATAATACAATGCCTTGTGTTAGCAGTAATGGGATCATCGCACGGAATGCCTGTGGCAAGATGACCAGACGCATGCTTTGCATATGCGTCATTCCCAGTGCCAATGACGCAGATGACTGACCCCGGGAAATACTCTGAATACCTGCCCGAATAATTTCGGAATAATAGGCTGCTTCAAAGAGCGAAAACGCTACCATTGCAGAGATTAAACGGATATCAGTTTTTGGTGATATGCCTAGAACATTTTGCACTAAGCTAGGCACAATTAAATAAAACCATAACAATACCATTACCAGCGGCACAGAGCGGAAAAGGTTGACATATAAGGTGGCAAACCAGCTCAGAACCTTAATGGAAGAAAGTCGCATAACTGCCAGAGCCGTTCCCCAGGCAATACCGATGATAATGGCTATTATGGTAATTTCAGCGGTGATGATTAACCCGTCCAACAGCAGGGGCAGGCTGGGAATAATGGAACTCCAGTCAAATTGATACATTTTTATCGTCCCCCCATGTTGCCCGGTAACCGTACTTTTTTCTCAAGCATACTCATTGCAAGCATGATAACGAGATTGATACCAACATATGCCAGAGTGATTGCTGTAAATGTTTCATACGCATGCGCTGAGTAATCCAGTAATTTTCCGGCTTGTGCTGCCATATCTACCAAACCGATGGTTGAGGCAATCGCAGAATTTTTCACCAGGTTAAGCATTTCTGATGTCATTGGTGGCGTAATGACACGATAGGCATTAGGTAGTAGGACATAACGGTAGGTTTGTGGCAGGGTCAGACCCATTGCCAACCCTGCGGCTTTTTGTCCTCGTGGCAGCGATTGAATGGCTGCACGAACCTGTTCGCATACACGGGCCGCAGTGAATAGTCCCAGACAAATTACCGAGGAAAGGAAAAATTGGATATTGGGATCCAAATCCATCTTGAACCAGTTACTCAGGTTCTTAGGCAGGAATTCTGGTACAACCAAATACCATACAAAAAATTGGACGATAAGAGGAATGTTACGGAACAGTTCAACGTAACAGGTTCCTAACCCTGCCAGAAATTTATTCGGAACAGTACGAAGAATGCCGAAAAATGAGCCGACAATAAATGCAATAATCCAGGCGCAGATAGAAAGAGCAATTGTCACCTGCAATCCAGAAATGATCCACCCAAGATAGGTGGTATTACCAAAAGGGGCTTCTTGCAGAAAGATGCCCCAATTCCAATCAACTGACATACACATGCTCCCTGAAGCATAAAAAAATGAGGTAGGGAACGACTACCTCATACCCGTCGTGCCAATAAAATCGGGATCTTCGGTTTATTAATTTAGAGACTTATCATTTGGTGATTTAAACAAAGCTTTCATTTCGTCTGACAGAGTGAAGTTCAGGTTCAAGTTCTTAGGTGGAATTGGCGCTTTGAACCAGCGATCAAACATTTTTTCTGCCCGGCCAGAAGTTTGTATTTCTGCAACAGTGTCATCCAATAACTTTTTGAATTGAGGATCGTCTTTGCGCATCATACAACCGTAAGCTTCTTTAGATTGGGGTTCACCGACGATAATCCACTGATCAGGTTTTTTCGCTTTTGCACGTTCGCCTGCCAGTAGTGCATCATCAACCATGAAGGCAACAGCACGGCCTGATTCCAGTGTACGGAATGAATCGCCATGATCTTTTGCACTAATAATGCGCATTTTCATTTTCTTTTCGTCATTGAGTTTATTCAGCAATATTTCAGAAGTTGTGCCTGCACTTACAACGACATTTTTGCCAGTTAGATCGTCAAATCCTTTGATCCCTGAATCCTTATTGGTCAGCAGGCGAGTGTTGACGATAAAGATGGTATTGGAGAACGCAGCTTGTTTTTGGCGCTCAGGGGTGTTAGTGGTTGAACCACATTCAAAATCAAAAGTACCGTTTTGTAGCAATGGAATACGGTTTTGAGAAGTGACAGGGATCAGCTTAACTTGCAGGTTGGGCACATTAATTTTTTTCTTAATCGCTTCCACAATTAAATTGGAATAGTCTTGGGCGTAACCGACAACATTCTGTTTACCATCATAGTAAGCAAATGGAACAGAAGATTCTCTGTGTCCGACAGTAACAACACCACTGTCTTTGATTTTTTTTAATGTTCCAGTCAATTCCTCAGCATGGGCAGCCCCTACTGCGCTAAGCAACATCATGGTTAACATCAACTTACGCATATATAGCTCCTTCATTTGGTTGTTTTGCGCAACTTATTTTGTATAGTTTGTTGTGTACAACGGGTTTTCTACAAACTGCTTTGCGCAAAGTTGGGTTTGCTTGCACATATTGGTGCTTCTGTTTTTTATAGAAACGATTTTTTGAATTATTTTGTGTATGGGTTGTAAAAAAATAATTCATAATGTTATTTTTTTTAAACCATATGTTTTCATTTCGCGAGCTACTTCGCACTAAAAATAAACAATTTTTGATTAAGCGTGATTTTGAGGTGAAAAATTTTTAATCTTGTTCACAGTTTGTACGTTTTAGGATTAACTATTTTATTTTGGTTATTATTTGACTTTTTCTTTTATGAAAGCATTTATATTTTGATATTAATTATGATGGGTAATATTTACTGAGGTTATCAAAGTGAGAAAGTGAAAAAAATATAAGTCCAGGTAATAAATTAATCCTCTGGACTTATATTGGTATTTTCTGGAATATCGCTAAATGACTAGCTAGATTTGGCGACGATTGCTTATCAATCCGAATAAAATAAACAATACAGTTATTCCCCAAACTGGCCAATTACCGAAGCGGAAATAAGGTGTAATACCACTGGCTGGCGTGACTTTAGTTTCCAAAACTTGACGAGTAAATTGGGGAATTTCGGCTTGTATTGAACCATCTGGTTTGATTACCGCTGTAATTCCGTTATTTGTCCCTCTTAACAGAGGACGACCCAATTCAAGGGAACGCATACGCGCCATTTGGAAATGTTGCCACGGCCCAATAGAACGTCCAAACCAGGCATCATTGGAAACAGTCAGCAGAAACTCTGTATTGGGTTTGAAGTTATCACGGACTTGCTCGCCCAAAATAATTTCATAGCAGATTGCGGCAGTAATTTCGTGTCCCGCAACAGAAAGCTGAGGTTGTATATAATTTCCCTGGCTGAAAGAGGACATTGGCAGGTTAAAGAAAGGCGCCAATGGGCGCAGTAATGATGCCAGAGGAACAAACTCACCAAATGGAACAAGGTGATGTTTGTCGTAGCGGCTAATCGCCGGATATTGGTAAGGGGTATTTTCTCCCAACACAATGATACTGTTATAGAACTTGTATCCATCTAGTGTAGGACGCGCATCGGGAATACCTGTAATCAGGCTGGTGTTATGTTGCCTGAGCAGAGTATCCAGGTTGGTCAGAAAATTATTCTGATTGTGTTCGTAATCAGGTATAGCCGCTTCTGGCCAGATAATAATAGGGACTTTACCAATAAAAGGCTGGCTATGATCCAGATAAATATCCAGGGTTTTCCCCAATACAGAGGGCTCCCATTTTATTTCCTGAGGAATATTGCCTTGTATCAGTGCTACATCGGTTGATTTTTCCGGCATCAGGGTATACCACTGATAATGTCTCATTGGCCACGGCAGCAGTAATAAGATAATAGCAGCGATGGCAGATGAGAGTTTTTTATGAACGGCAGCAAAAACTAACAAGCCACTGCTCATCATTAGCAGGAAAGTGATACCTTCTACTCCGAAAATCGGGGCAACTGCTTTCAAGGGGCCATCAATCTGGCTATAGCCAAATTGTAACCACGGAAAACCCGTTAATACCCAACTACGCAAAAATTCAGTGCATTGCCATAATGCAGGGCTGGCGATGATTAACCTCATCCTATTTGAGGTTGGGAAAAAGCGGTTAAGCAGCCCGGCAAACAGAGCGGGATAAAGAGCAAGATAAGCGGAAAGCAGGATCACCAAAAAGATATTAATGGCGGTTGGCATACCTCCGAAATTTGCGATACTGACATAAACCCAGTTTATTCCACTGCCAAACAAGCCAAGGCCCCAGCAGAAACCAATAAAGAGCGCTTGTCGGGTAGTCCGGTTAAGTGTCAGGATTTGCAGGCCACAGAGAGAAACAAGGGCTGTGGGCCAGAAGTCGAAAGGTGAAAAAGCCAGTGTTCCACTGACTCCAAAGAAAAGTGCCAGCAAAGCACGCAGCCGCTGGCAACTCATTAATGAGGCTTTGTTCATCCAGATCCTATTAATCTTTATCAAGGCCAGGAACTTCAGCATCATTCGGTATTTTGACATGAACCTGAATGATTTTCCGGCTATCTGCCATTGCTACTTTGAAGTGATAGCCATTGATGTTGATGGATTCTCCACGGGAAGGCAGATGTCCAAATGCCTGCATAACCAACCCGCCAATGGTATCAACTTCTTCGTCACTGAAATTAGTACTGAAAACGTCGTTAAAGTCCTCGATTTGAGTCAATGCCCGCACTGAATAAGTATGGCGGCTCAAGGCACGAATATCGTTATCTTCATCATCATCGTATTCGTCCTCAATTTCCCCCACAATCAATTCAAGTATATCTTCAATCGTGACAAGGCCAGAAACCCCGCCGAATTCATCGATAACAATTGCCATATGATAGCGTTGAGAACGGAATTCTTTCAGCAGTCGGTCAACCCGCTTACTTTCCGGCACCACGACAGCCTGACGCAGCACTTTATCAATGCTGAAAGGCTCTGCATTCGTACGCATAAATGGCAGAAGATCTTTTGCCATCAAGATGCCTTCAATGTGATCTTTATCTTCACTGATCACAGGGAAGCGAGAGTGGGCCGAATCGATAATCACATCCAGACATTCGTCCAGAGATTGATTGCGTTTTAGGGTAACGATTTGTGAGCGTGGGATCATAATGTCACGCACGCGTTGGTCAGCAATATCCATTACCCCTTCGAGCATCTCTCGGGTATCGGGGTCAATCAGGTCGTTCTGCTCAGAATCACGGATCAGTTCAACCAAATCGTTACGGTTTTTTGGCTCACCGTGAAAAATCTGATTAAGAAGTGCAAAAAAGCCTTTCTTAGGACTAGGGTTATCGTTACTAGAAGGATGGTCGTCGCTCATGGCGTTTTAATTAAAATTCCTCATTAATTAAAGTGAGATGCCTGTCGTCTTTCAGATGGCAGCTTTGTTGGCTGCATACTGAAATCTATAGGCTACGGATCGTAATGTTTAACATAAAAATGTTCTTAGGGGTTATTCTTTTTCCGCAAGATAAGGATCAGGATAACCCATTTTTTTTAGGATTTCTGTTTCCAGAGATTCCATTTCTTCCGCTTCTTCATCTTCAATATGGTCATACCCAAGTAGATGGAGACAGCCGTGAACTACCATGTGTGCCCAGTGCTCTTCAACAGTTTTTTGTTGTTCTTTCGCTTCTTTCTCAACAACCTGACGGCATATAATCAAATCGCCAAGTAAGGGCAGTTCCACTTCGGGCGGAGCTTCAAATGGGAAAGATAACACATTGGTTGGTTTGTCTTTCCCGCGATAAGTGAGGTTTAATTCGTGGCTTTCTGCCGTATCAACCACACGGATTGTCACTTCACTTTCAGCCTGAAATTGTGGCAAAACGCCTTCCAGCCAGCGTTGGAAAAGGACTTCCTCAGGAAGTCCTGTTGGGCTTTCACACGCGATTTGTAAATCTAATATAACTGAACTCATTGCGCTTCCTGTCTACGTTTTTGCTCTGTAGCTTCCCATACTTCATAGGCGATAACGACTTTGGCAACTACAGGGTGGCGAACCACATCTTCGCTATGGAGGAAATTAAAGCTCAGCTCATTAACTTCCGACAAGACTTCCATTGCATGGCTCAGACCAGATTTCTGGCCTCTTGGCAGGTCGATCTGGGTTACGTCACCAGTAATCACCGCCTTAGAGTTAAAGCCAATACGAGTCAGGAACATTTTCATCTGTTCGATGGTGGTGTTCTGACTTTCATCAAGAATAATAAAAGCATCATTGAGTGTTCGTCCACGCATATAAGCCAATGGCGCGACTTCAATAACATTTCTTTCGATCAGCTTCTCAACTTTTTCAAAACCCAGCATCTCAAATAGGGCATCGTAAAGTGGACGTAAGTAAGGGTCAACTTTCTGGCTCAGATCGCCGGGTAAGAATCCCAGTTTTTCTCCGGCTTCAACCGCAGGACGGGTCAGAAGTATCCGGCGAATTTCTTGCCGCTCCAGTGCATCAACTGCTGCGGCAACGGCCAGATAGGTTTTACCTGTTCCTGCTGGCCCGATCCCAAATGTAATATCATGGTCAAGTATATTAGCAATATACTGTGCCTGATTAGGAGTACGGGGTTTTACAATACCCCGTTTGGTTTTGATATTCACGGCATTGCCGTAGGCAGGTACGCTTTCTGCTGATTGTTCCAGTACGCGACTTTCTGTGATTGCCAGATGGATCTGTTCAGGTTCAAGATCCGGTATCACGCCACGCACAGGTGCGGTTTCGACATAAAGATGGCGCAATATGCTTGTTACTGCACTGACGCACAGTGGTTTGCCCACCAATTTGAAACGATTGTCGCGGCGGTTGATCTCGACTCCCAGGCGACGTTCAAGTTGTTTCAGATTGTCATCAAGTGGGCCACACAGGCTCATTAGTCGCTGATTGTCTGCGGGTTCCAGAAAAATCTCTTGTGTTGCTACTTGTGGGTTTATCTGTGTCACTGATTATCTCTATATTAGGGCCTGTCAAGACTGGCCTATTTGTTAAAGTTGACCTATTTTTTAGGGCTGATAAATGCCAACGCCGATTTCGTCTTCCTTACGGGTACGGGCAATCACTGACGCAGGCGATTCATGGATACGTAAATCCATTTCATCTTCGGTACGGATCACCTTACCACGCAGGGAGTTGGCATAAACATCAACAATGTCGACATCAACAAATTTACCAATCATATCAGGTGTACCTTCGAAGTTAACCACACGGTTGTTCTCAGTACGGCCAGAAAGCTCCATGATATTTTTGCGGGATGGGCCTTCAACCAGAATGCGCTGTGTGCTGCCAAGCATGGCGCGGCTATAGCTCATGGCTTGTTGGTTAATGCGCTGCTGGAGCAGGTACAGGCGTTGTTTCTTCTCTTCTTCACTCACGTCGTCTGGCAAATCAGCCGCAGGTGTTCCCGGACGTGCTGAATAAATGAAGCTGAAACTCATGTCGAAATTAACTTCGGCAATCAATTTCATTGTTTTTTCAAAGTCGTCTTGTGTTTCGCCTGGGAAACCGATGATAAAGTCAGAACTGATGAGAATATCAGGGCGTGCTTTACGCAGGCGGCGAATAATGCCTTTGTATTCCAGCGCGGTGTGGGCGCGTTTCATCAGGGTCAGAATACGATCAGAGCCACTTTGGACAGGCAAATGCAGGAAGCTAACTAATTCCGGTGTATCTTCATAAACGGCGATAATATCGTCAGTAAATTCGATTGGATGGCTGGTGGTGAAGCGTATACGGTCGATACCATCAATAGCCGCAACCAGACGCAGTAATTCCGCAAATGTACAGATATCCCCATCAAATGTTGCTCCACGGTAAGCGTTGACATTCTGGCCGAGTAAGTTAACTTCACGCACGCCTTGGGCTGCAAGTTGGGCAATTTCAAATAGAATATCATCGCAAGGACGACTGACTTCTTCCCCGCGGGTATAAGGAACAACGCAGAATGTGCAGTACTTATTACAGCCTTCCATGATAGAAACGAATGCAGTCGGACCTTCCGCTCGTGGTTCTGGTAAACGGTCGAACTTCTCGATTTCAGGGAAACTAATATCAACAACAGGGCTGCGGGTGCCTTTTACATGATTAATCATTTCTGGCAGACGGTGTAGGGTTTGTGGTCCGAAGATAATATCAACGCTGGGTGCACGCTGGCGGATGTAATCTCCTTCTTGAGAAGCGACGCAACCACCGACTCCAATGATGACTTCAGGGTTTTTGTCTTTCAGCCCTTTCCAGCGTCCGAGTTGGTGGAAGACTTTTTCTTGCGCTTTTTCACGAATTGAACATGTGTTTAGAAGTAAGATATCTGCTTCTTCGGCGACATCGGTTAACTGATAACCGTGAGTGGTTTCCAGCAGGTCGGCCATCTTGGATGAATCGTATTCGTTCATCTGACAGCCCCAGGTTTTGATATACAGTTTTTTTATCGTCGACATTTTGTGTATCCGGTGTTTTCAGTGAAATAATGCTTCAACACTGAAAAGCGTAGTGTATTGAACCTGCGTATTGAATACAGTGTATTTAGCATCATAATGTTGCTGGCTATTGTAGTCATTTGAGACACCAGTGACCAGACTGTAACACCGGATATTCACAGCCGGAAAGGGAAAATTCCGGTACACTTTTAATCAAGAGGTTAATAATGTGATGAATATGAATAATCCACAACAAAAATTCGATATTGTTGTCGTTGGTGCAGGCATGATTGGTGCAGCAACGGCATTGGGATTGGCACAAGAAGGCTGGCGTGTTGCATTATTGGAACACCAGGCACCACAACCTTACAATGCAGCTCATGAACCGGATGTTCGTGTCTCTTCGGTTAGTTGTGCTTCTGTGAATTTATTGAAACAGTTAGGGGCATGGAAAAATGTTTTACAGATGCGTAGTGCACCTTATCGGACTTTGGAAACGTGGGAACAGAATGACTCCAACGTGATTTTCGATGCAGAAAGTCTTGGTTTACCGGAATTGGGGTACATGGTAGAAAACCGTATCTTGCAGCTGGCATTGTGGCAAGAATTTGAACGGCATTCCAACCTCTCACTTTTCTGTCCAGCGGCACTGAAATCGATGCATCGGCAACATGAGCATAAAACATGGCAGGTTGAATTGGCTGATGGTACGGAATTAAACACACGTTTAATTATTGGTGCTGATGGTGCCCGCTCGCAGGTTCGGCAATTAGCTGGTATCGGTAGCAGGGGATGGCAATATCGTCAGTCGTGTATGCTGATTACAGTCAAAACTGAACAGCCTCAGCAAGATATAACATGGCAGCAATTTTTTCCTTCCGGCCCTAGAGCCTTCCTGCCATTGTTTGAACAATGGGCTTCATTAGTGTGGTATGACTCTCCCGCTCGCATTCGCCAGTTACAGGCGATGTCAATGACACAACTTGAACGAGAAATATTTCAGGCATTTCCAGCCCGTTTAGGTAAAGTAACGCCGGTTGCCACAGGGGCGTTTCCTCTGATGCGCCATCATGCCAGCGATTATGTACGCGAAGGTTTGGTTTTACTGGGAGATGCCGCTCATACTATTAACCCATTGGCGGGGCAGGGGGTAAATTTGGGCTATCGGGATGTTGATACTCTGCTTAATGTATTGATCAATGCTAAGGACTTGCATGAAAAGTGGGATTCTTTGGCAGTTTTGAAGCGTTATCAATGTCGCAGGATGCCGGATAATTTGGTCATGCAGGCGGGAATGGATCTCTTTCATACGGTATTCAGCCATGATTTGCCGGGATTGAAAACCATGCGTAATCTGGCATTGATGGCAGCACAACGTTCAGGTGTGATGAAAAAACTGGCGCTAAAATATGCGTTGGGCGTGTGATTGTTGTTTTCAATAAGATTTGTATATACAAAAATTATAATATAGAAATTTATCCATCTATTAATTACATGGATTATAATGTTAAATTAGAGTGTTTCAGTTTTTTGAAGCTATTTTATGGTATATCTTGTATATACAATTGGCTATGTTTAAAGACGTTGTCACATGAAGCTCTTAATATCATCAAACATCAGATTGAAGTTGGCAGGCAAAAATCCTTTTGTTAATGAAGAAGATATACTCCAGTATTTTTCTAATCGGGTTGGACGTTTTCTTGAGGACACAAGAGAAGACAACAGAACTGAGCCACCAACTAAATGGTTTATATCTGAAATTGATTACGGGGTTAAATTAAAGATAGTTTTTATTTATTACCCTGAAAAAGGGGTAGCGATAAGAACAGCCTATGCACCTAACGAAGATGAATTGAGAATTTACAGAAAATACGGTTTGGGAACAGAGAAATGAGCAAACATCCTGATAAGCGAACAAACCTTGTGGCTTCCACTGATGAGGCATGGGAGAATGGTGAGCTTGGTCGTAGTGCAGCTCACGTTAAAGTATCTGATGATATAACCGACGATCTGATTAACGAGGTATTGGATTTACAGCCAATTTCAATCAGATTGAATAAGTCTCTGATTGAAGACCTAAAAATGATAGCTGACCTTAATGGATTAGGTTATCAACCGTTAATTAGGCAAGTTTTAAACCGCTTTGTCGATAGTGAGAAAAAACGGGTTCTGACAGAGACTCACAGTAAGGTGATGAAAAGAAAAAAAAAGAAAATCAGCGAATAAGCGCCACAAGGTAGCTTAACTAAAGCAACAACGATTAATTTAACCCGCTTCGGCGCTGAGAACAACAGAATGCCTGGTTTCGCCATATAAAATCACTCGGTTGGGATTTTATATGGCGAGTACGCGGGAATACTCAGCTTCGTCTTGAAGCAAAAGGTGAACTCTGGTTTAAATGGCAAGCATTACAAGCCCGTAGTCAGCCAGAATATTTGGGACCCGGCATGCTATCCCGTGCCAAATATGCTCAGTGTGATGGTCATTTTACCTGCATAAAACGCGCCCAAGGGTCGGAAAAATAAGCGTTCTCGTGTCGTATCGTGCGTAAATCACAGGTGCGTGATGGCTATGCTGCCGCAAAAGAGCCGTGGCTCATTTTCAGTAGTACAAATGAATTTAAGCCGAGACAGATTATGAAGTTATACAGTCGCAGAATGCAGATTGGACAGAATTTTCGGAATGAAAAAAGTGAACGTTTTGGCTTCGGGCCTGTTACAGCCACTCAGCCGGACGTTTACTTGTTCTGTGTCTGTTAGCGACACTGAGTACGATTGCGCTTTGGTTATATGGTGTTTATTTATTACTGCTGATTTCTGGGGATCACTCAGCGCTTCGGTGGGTTTTCTGTTTGCAGAAAATTTAGAATTTGCGACTCATCAGATCAACTTTTCGACAAACAAATAGATTGTACGATGTCCAACTATGTTTTAATTGCTATTTGATGGAAATATGGGGAGATGATTTTGTGACTGGAAATGAAATAACCCACCTTTGAGATGGCTTTTACATCAAAGGATATTTTTCCTGTATATTCCTTTTTTGTTCTTTAGGAATAGGCCATTCAATGTGATATTTTGAAAAATCTGGCTGGGGTACCAGGATTCGAACCTGGGAATGCCGGAATCAGAATCCGGTGCCTTACCGCTTGGCGATACCCCACCTGAATTTTAAATGGTGGCTACGACGGGAATCGAACCTGTGACCCCAGCATTATGAGTGCTGTGCTCTAACCAGCTGAGCTACGTAGCCATTTACGTTAACCGTAAGCTTTATGAAAACATTCAGGAATATGGCTGGGGTACCTGGATTCGAACCAAGGCATGCCAGGATCAAAACCTGGTGCCTTACCGCTTGGCGATACCCCACCTGAGTATTCTCATTAAAATCTTGCTGTTACCTGTTCGTTATTTCTGGTTATTCACGCTTTAGTTATTGTTGTTTTCAGGAATATGGCTGGGGTACCTGGATTCGAACCAGGGTATGCCAGGATCAAAACCTGGTGCCTTACCGCTTGGCGATACCCCACCTGAAGACAACACACTAAAACTTAAACCCAAAACAACGTTAGTTCAACTCGATTTAAGTACAACCGAAGAAGTAAATGGTGCGGGAGGCGAGACTTGAACTCGCACACCTTGCGGCGCCAGAACCTAAATCTGGTGCGTCTACCAATTTCGCCACTCCCGCAAAGATGGTGGCTACGACGGGAATCGAACCTGTGACCCCAGCATTATGAGTGCTGTGCTCTAACCAGCTGAGCTACGTAGCCATCTTTTTTCGCTTTGCCTTCATCGGCGGTGCGGGGCGCATTATGCGTATATCAGACAGATGCGTCAACTGCTTTTTTAAAAAAATATGCATAATATCGCTTGTTTGTTTGGCTTGTAATCATATTGATGATAAAAACAACGAGATTGCTGAAATTATCCTCCAAGAAGATGTTGTAACAGTACACCATTGAGCATCGCACGCTTTGTTAAGGCAAATGCACCAATTGCGGAACAGTGATTTAGTTCAGAAACAACGACGGGGAGATCTTCACGGAAGGCTTTTAACGACTGTGTGTTGATGCAGCTTTGAATAGCCGTAAGCAGAACTTGCTCAGCTTCCGTAATATCACCAGCAATAACTATTTTCTGGGGATTAAAGAAGTTAATGGCGATGGCAATAGCTTTACCAAGATTGTGTCCTACCTGCCTGATAACTTCGACTGCTAGAGGATCTCCCTGATTAGCGGCGAGGCATATGTCACGAATAGTGCAGCTATTTAAGGTTAATTTACTTGGAAATCCCTGCCGTAATTGATGCTGTACTTTAGCCTCTATTGCTGAGTTAGATGCAATAGTTTCCAGACAGCCAAAATTTCCGCAATGGCAACGTTCACCCAGTGGATCGATTTGGATGTGACCTATTTCTCCCAGATTACCACGTTTATTGAGCAAGATATTATTATTGACGATAACTCCCGCTCCTGTACCACGGTGAACGCGTACCAGAAGTGAGTCTTCACAATTGCGGGTGGCCCCGAAATAGTGTTCTGCCAATGCAAGGCTGCGAATGTCATGCCCGGTAAAGCAGGAAATATTGAAATGTTTCCGTAGGTTTTGCACCAATGGCCAATTGCTTACTTTTATGTGTGGCATGTAGCGAACGATGCCGTTATCGGGATCCACCAAGCCGGGAAGAATGATTGAAATTGCGATCAATTCACGGATCCGCCGCTGATTTTTGGCAATGAAATTCTCAATGGCGCAGATAATCCGTTTTTCGATTTCCTGTTGTGTACTCTCCTGTACGGAGTAGTGCTCTTCGGCTAATTGTTTCGCACTCATATCAAATAATGCAATTGTCGCATCATGGCGTCCGAGCCGTATGCCAATAGTATGAAAGCGGCTGGTTTCTGTAACGATAGAAATAGCCCGACGCCCGCCAGTAGAAGCTTGCTGGTCAATTTCTTTTATCAGGCCGCGTTCTAATAACTGACGTGTGATTTTGGTGACACTGGCGGGCGCAAGCTGGCTTTCTTCTGCAATTTGAATACGGGATATTGGGCCATGTTGGTCTATCAAACGATAGACCACCGCACTATTGAGCTGTTTAACCAGGTCAATATTACCGATTTGCTTTTGTGCATTATGGTTACTCATCAGACTCTATGCTCACGGTAGTTCGGCTTCATTTGCATTAGCGAAGTTTCCATTATCAATATCTTTGTTGGCTATGTTTCCGTTAACTATGGTCTTGCAGATTTTGAAATTATGTGTGAATGCGGTCAGGTTTGCGACTTTGCCGACTTCAATCGTACCGAGGTGTTTATCAACACCGATGGCTTTGGCTGGATAAAGAGTTGCCATCCGCAATGTTTCATCCAAAGCGATACCGACATGTTCAACACTATTCTTGATGCTCTCTATCATTGTGACTGAGGAGCCGCTTAGTGTGCCATGTTCATCGACACATAATCCATCACGATAATATATTGTTTTATTAGCAAAAGTGAATTGTTCCAGAGTATTTGTCGCTGAATCAAGACCGGCAGGGACGATGGCATCTGTCACAAGAACTAATTTCTCATTTTTCAATCTCTTGGCACTACGGATATTTGGCCATGATACGTGCATGCCATCACAAATAATGCCGGCATAGACTTCAGAAGTATCATAAATAGCGCTGATTAATCCAGGTTGGCGGCCGGAAATGGCAGGCATGGCATTATATAAGTGGGTAGAAAAAGTAATGCCATTACGGAACCCTCGCCGGGCTTCTTCATAAGTTGCATTGGAGTGACCAGCAGAAACAATGATACCCGCTTCAGTTAATTGGTGAATGCATTGCTCTTCGACCATCTCAGGAGCAAGAGTAATCTTGGTGATCACATCAGCATTAATACACAGATAATTAACCATCTCAGATGTTGGTCTGCGTATGTAGGCTGGATTGTGAGTCCCTTTTTTTACCGGATTGATGTAAGGCCCTTCCAGATGTAGCCCAAGTGCCTGATTAGGATGATTGGTTAAGTAGATGCGCATCACTTCAATGGCTTTAATCATCAGTTCATCAGGGCTGGTGATAAGTGTAGGCAGAAAACTGGTACAACCATGACGCTGATTGGTTTCCTGCATGATACGCAGCGTCTCTTCCGTAATGTATTCCAGCCGTTCATTATATTGAACCCCCCCACAGCCATTGACTTGCAGATCAATAAATCCGGGGGAGAGATTTGCACCGTGTAAATCGTGTTTTTCAATATTTTCCGGTAATTCATTTTCTGGGCAGACTTGCTTAATCAAACCATCTGCAATGATGACAGCATGTCCGTCCAGTCTTTCGTGCCCGGTATAAATAATACAGTTAGTTAAAGCGTACATTCTGCTCTCCTAATCGCCTGAATGAGTACTAACTGGCGAACTCATTAAGAATTTCCGCCTCTAGCTGGTGAAAATATTTTACTGTTTTTACTCTTAACTCCATCGTTGCAGGTTCATCACAGACGATGATCGCTTTTGGGTGTATCTGTAAACAGCTTACTGTCCACATATGGTTAACGTTGCCTTCAATTGCAGCTTGCAGGGCCAAGGCTTTTTGGGCCCCCGTCGCCAAAATCAAGATCTCCTCGGCATCCATTAATGTACCTACACCGATGGTTAAAGCATATTGGGGAACTAAGTCCACATTATTATCGAAAAAACGAGAGTTAGCTGTTCGCGTTTCCAGCGTTAACGTTTTAATCCGGGTACGTGAAGAAAGGGAGGACGCAGGTTCGTTAAAGGCGATATGACCGTCATTACCTACACCCCCCATAAACAGATGGATTTTTCCATACGACTTGATCTTATTTTCATAACGTAAACACTCGGCATCAACATCTTTCGCATTGCCATTGAGTAAGTTTATGTTTTCTTTTTGTATATCGATGTGATTAAAGAAATTCTGATGCATGAAAGTGTGGTAACTCTGGGGATGATTTGCAGGAATACCGACATATTCATCCATATTGAAAGTGACGACATGCTTGAAACTGACTTTTCCTGCCTGATATAGCGCGATGAGTTCTTTATAGGTCGCCAGTGGTGTACTGCCAGTGGGCAGGCCGAGAACAAAAGGGCGCTCTGCTGTTGGATTAAATTCGTTGATTTTACTAACAATGTAGTGCGCAGACCATCGACCTACATCACTTGTATTTGTTAGGGGAATCAGCCTCATGATGACCTCTTTAAGTATTATTCATGATTAAAAATGGAACCATACAAACCGTTGTCGAGGAAAGCCGTCTATCATACCTGTTCTCTTTGCGATGGTTCTACTTGTCGAAAGTTGTAATGTTATTTTTTATGGTAAAATAAGGTTTTGATTAAGGCCATATTTTGATTAAAAAAATATCAATTTTGGTGATTTTTATCACATATCAGATGGTTTTAATTTGTGATAAAAAATAATTTTTTTAGAATAAAAATGTTTTAATAAGAAACACATAAGTGATGTCATTACATCATTCATTAAATAAAAGACTCCATTAATGGAGCTTTAAGGGGGCGTGAGTGAACATTCTAAGTTACTTACAACGGATTGGCCGGGCATTGATGGTGCCCGTGGCAACATTGCCCGCAGCGGCAATACTAGTTGGAGTTGGATATTGGATCGATCCAACGGGTTGGGGGGCCGATAACCCTCTGGCAGCGCTGCTTATTTCATCAGGAAATTCCATTCTCGAAAATATGGCAATATTATTTGCGATTGGGATTGCTTATGGTATGTCGAAAGATAAGGATGGTGCTGCCGCATTGACCGGATTAGTCGGATTTATGGTTGTCCTTAAACTATGCTCTCCCGCAGTAATCGCAATGATTAAAAATATTCCGATTGCTGAAGTGCCAGTCGCATTCAGTAAGATCAATAACCAGTTTGTTGGCATCTTAGTGGGCGTTATTTCAGCCGAACTTTATAACCGTTACAGCCATATTGAATTGCCTCAGGCATTATCATTTTTCAGTGGCCGTCGTTTAGTGCCTATATTGAATTCCTTCTTGATGGTCCTGCTCTCTTTTATCTTGATGTTTATCTGGCCTGTGATTTATAGCTGGCTGGTGGCATTTGGTGAAAGTATTACTAATCTTGGCTCAACGGGGGCAGGGCTTTATGCCTTCTTTAACCGTCTGTTAATACCGATAGGTTTACATCATGCCTTGAATTCAGTTTTTTGGTTTGATGTTGCGGGGATCAATGACATCCCTAACTTCTTGGCAGGAGCAAAATCTATTGCTGAAGGGACAGCCATTCCCGGTATTACCGGGCGTTATCAGGCAGGTTTCTTCCCCATTATGATGTTTGGTCTGCCGGGAGCGGCATTAGCGATTTACCACTGCGCGCGTCCTGAAAACAGAGCAATGGTTGGCGGTATTATGATGGCAGGCGCATTTGCTGCATTCTTTACTGGGGTAACGGAGCCACTTGAATTCTCTTTCATGTTTGTTGCACCTGTACTTTATGTCCTGCATGCCATTATGACGGGGATTTCAGTCTATATTGCGGCGACTATGCACTGGATTGCTGGTTTTGGTTTCACTGCTGGCTTTATTGACCTTCTGCTCTCTTCACGCAATCCGTTGGCCGTTCACTGGTACATGCTTATTCCACAAGGTTTGGTCTTCTTCTGTCTCTACTATGTGATATTTCGTTTCACGATCAAAAAGTTCAACCTGTTGACACTGGGACGTGAATTGTTCTCCACCGGACAAACGGATGGTTATGATATCGATATGGCTGCAAAAACCATTGGCCCAGGTAATATTGAGGAAGAAGCGTATAAATATATTGCAGCAGTAGGCGGTTCAGGCAATTTAACGGGTATTGACTCCTGTATTACCCGTTTACGCTTATCAGTAAAAGACTCAGGTTTGATTAATGAACAAGCAGTCAAGCGGCTTGGTGCTTCCGGGATTATCCGTCTGAACAAAGAGAGTGTTCAGATTATTATTGGAACCCGCGCAGAATTGGTTGCCAATGCCATGAAGAAAGTTATCACCAAAGGGCCCATTGCGGCTGAAACGAAACGCCAGGATCTAGAGCCTGACACTCAGATAAAAAAAGATCGTAAGTCGCAGGAAAAAGCCATTTTAACCTTAATTGCTCCTGTAACAGGTGAATTGGTTAAATTAGAGGATGTCCCGGATGAAGCTTTTTCCAGCAAATTAGTGGGTGATGGGATTGCTATTAAACCGACCTCCGATACTGTTTTTTCACCGATTTCAGGTACGGTGGTGAAAGTGTTCGATACTAATCACGCACTGTGTATTGAGGCAGATGACGGCGTTGAAGTGATTATCCACATGGGTATTGATACTGTTTCTTTACAAGGTAAGGGTTTTGAGCGTTTGGTTGAAGAAGGTGTGAAAGTGACAGTAGGGGAGCCATTATTGAAATTGGATCTTGAATACCTGAACACTCATGCTAAATCAATGATAAGTCCGATTGTTATCAGTAATATTGATGACTATGCAGGTGTCAGTATCATGGCTGAACGTCATGTTATTGCTAAAGAATCAAATTTATTTCAGGTAATGAAATAGATTAATGTATTTCTCCTTCCAAGCTAACGGTGATCGTTTCGGCGATCACCGAATTATATAAAAATACTTCATTTGAATAGTTCTAATTTATTGGACAGGTGAAAGAGGAATGGAGTTTGAAAATAAATTTGCCAATTGCACATAATTCATTGTACATAAATCGTTTTTTAGCACTAACTTTGCTCTTTCCGTCCATTTCCCATTAACTAATTGTTGTTTCTCGGTTCAGCTTAATAGATTATAAAGGGTTTATTGAAGCGCTTTTTGCATTAAGGATTAAAACGATGAGTGAGGCAGATGCTCGCCCGACAAACTTTATTCGTCAGATAATTGACGAAGATTTAGCAACTGGTAAACATACATCCGTACATACCCGTTTCCCGCCTGAACCTAATGGCTATCTGCATATTGGACATGCGAAGTCGATCTGCCTGAATTTTGGCATCGCACAAGATTACCAGGGCCAATGCAACCTGCGTTTTGACGATACGAACCCGGTTAAAGAAGATATTGAGTACGTTGAGTCGATTAAAAATGACGTTCAGTGGCTAGGATTTCAGTGGAGTGGTGATATTCGCTACTCTTCTAACTATTTCGATAATCTGTATGAATACGCGCTTGAATTGATCAATAAAGGTTTGGCGTATGTCGATGAATTAAGCCCAGATGAGATCCGCGAATATCGTGGCACGTTAAAAGAGCCGGGTAAAAACAGCCCGTACCGCGATCGCAGTGTGGAAGAGAACCTTGCTCTGTTCGAAAAAATGCGTGCTGGTGAATTTGCTGAAGGTAAAGCCTGTCTGCGGGCAAAAATTGACATGGCTTCTCCATTCATTGTCATGCGCGATCCGGTTCTGTATCGCATTAAATTTGCAGAACATCACCAATCCGGTAATAAATGGTGCATCTATCCGATGTACGATTTCACCCATTGTATTTCTGATGCTCTGGAAAGGATCACTCACTCTATATGTACGTTAGAGTTTCAGGATAACCGTCGTTTGTATGACTGGGTATTGGATAACATCACAATTGATTGTCACCCACGTCAGTATGAGTTTTCCCGCCTAAATCTGGAATACACGGTAATGTCCAAGCGTAAACTTAACTTGCTGGTGACAGAAAACATTGTTGATGGCTGGGATGACCCACGTATGCCAACGATTTCCGGCTTGCGTCGTCGTGGCTATACTTCTGCTGCGATCCGTGAATTCTGCCGTCGTATCGGGGTGACTAAACAGGATAACAACGTTGAAATGGCCGCGTTGGAATCTTGTATCCGTGATGATTTGAATGAAAACGCGCCGCGTGCTATGGCAGTTCTTGATCCGGTAAAATTGGTGATTGAAAATATGCCGGAAGGTGAAGTCATTCTGACAATGCCTAACCATCCAAATAAACCAGAAATGGGTAGTCGTGAAGTGCCTTTCAGCCGTGAAATTTATATTGATCGCGCAGACTTCCGTGAAGAAGCAAACCGTCAATATAAGCGTTTGGTACTCGGTAAAGAAGTTCGCTTGCGTAACGCTTATGTGATTAAAGCTGAACGTGTCGAAAAAGACGAAGAAGGTAATATCACCACTATTTACTGTCACTATGATGAGCAGACGCTGAATAAAGATCCGGCTGATGGTCGCAAAGTGAAGGGGGTTATTCACTGGGTAAGTGCCGCACATGCTGCCCCTGCGGAATTCTATTTGTACGACCGTCTGTTCAGTGTACCGAATCCAGGGGCGAAAGAGGATTTCCTGTCTACGATTAATTCAGAGTCATTAGTGGTACGTAAAGGTTTTGTTGAGCCGGGACTGGCAAAAGCACAATCGGAAAAAACGTATCAGTTCGAACGTGAAGGGTATTTCTGTGCTGACAGCAAACTCTCAAGTCCTGAACGTTTAGTGTTTAACCGTACTGTAGGCTTGCGTGATACTTGGGCGAAAATCTCTAAAGAATAATGTCAGTTGAATACACGAAAAGCGCGATTATTATCGCGCTTTTTTTATGATTAAAAGTCTCGTAATGAAAATTAACTCCTCCTGCCAAGATTAAAAATTGCCTTATAGTCACATTTTGTATAGGGTTATTTCGCATTGATGCTATGTTGTACAAAACTGTTGTACAAAACCGTCGTACAAAACCGTTTTGTGATATCAAAGACAGCCTTCTGTTCTGGGCCAAAATAAGAAACTCGGACGAGGTCATTAATGAAAAGCATTAAATTACACACTTTAGCAGCAATTATCATAGCGGCTGGGTTCACGGCAGGTACTTATGCGGAAAATATTCATGCGAAAATGTTATCACAGCAGATAGTGGATTCACTTAGTCAGTTAAATGTGAATTTCAGCATCGTAGACAACCAGGCCGGATCACATGGGACTGATTGTGCCATCTTAGGTGCAAATGGGGCCGCTTGTAATCGGGTTAATATCACATTGACCAATGGTGATCAGGCAATTGATTCCGCCGATTGGGCACTTTATTTTCATAGCATTCGCCAAATTCTGAAAGTTGATCATGAGCAATTCAAAATCACGCATATCACAGGTGATTTGTATAAATTAGAACCGACAGAAAAGTTCACGGGGATCAAGGCCAAAGAAAAGGTCTCATTGCCAATTATTGGCGAATACTGGCAGATTTATAGTACAGATTTTATGCCGCGCTGGTATGCCACTTCCGGTGATGCTATTCCCAAGGTATTGACTAATACTGATACTGAGGATCTGAGTGCGTTTTTATCTGATTTTAAAGGGGAGCAGTGGAAACGAACGACGACGGATAACAATATCCTGATGACACCTGAAAGCCGTTTTGAGAAAAACAGCCAGATGTCATTAATGGATGAGGATAAACTGCGTGGGCAAATTATCCCGACGCCCAGAAAATTATCCATTCATTCACAGGATGTCAATTTATCTCATGGAGTGAGATTGGAACTGGGAGGGTTGAGTGACGCTTCAATTCGGGTTATTCGAGAGCGTTTTGCTGATTATAACATTAAGTTAACCGACAGCGGTTATCGGGTTGTAACTCAGATTAATGCTGACAATTTTACCGGTGATTGGCGGGTTAAAGGGGCTTATTCCCTGAATATCACTACTAAGGGAACACAAATTGTTGCTTTTGATGAGTCCGGTGTATTTTATGGCCTGCAATCACTGTTTTCCCTTCTTCCGGCCAATGGTGTACCGAAAATAGCCACATTAACAGCAAAAGACGCACCCAGATTTGAGTATCGGGGGATGTTTCTTGATGTCGGACGGAATTTCCATAGTAAAGAAGCTGTCTTGCGTCTGTTCGATCAAATGGCGGCTTATAAACTGAATAAATTCCATTTCCATTTGAGTGATGATGAAGGCTGGCGCCTGGAAATTCCCGGTTTACCGGAATTAACAGAAATTGGCAGCAAACGTTGTCATGATTTAACTGAGACACAATGTTTGTTACCACAATTAGGCTCAGGGCCAACAAGTAATAATATGGGAAGTGGCTATTTTAGCCGTCAGGATTACATTGATATCTTGAAATATGCTAAGGCTCGTCAGATAGAGGTGATCCCGGAAATTGATATTCCGGCCCATGCTCGTGCAGCGGTAATGTCTATGGAAGCCCGTTATAAGAAGTTGATGGCAGAAGGAAAGGTACAGGAAGCCAATGAGTACCGTTTGCTCGATCCGACGGATACCTCAAATACGACATCTGTACAGTTTTACGATCGCCATAGCTATCTGAACCCGTGCATGGATTCTTCCAAACGTTTTGTTGACAAAGTCATCAGTGAAATCGTTGCCATGCACAAAGAAGCCGGGGCGCCACTGAAAACATGGCATTTTGGCGGTGATGAAGCGAAAAATATTCGTTTAGGGGCGGGTTATCAGGATAAAGATGGCCCAATTGAACCGGGTAAGGGGATTATAAATAAAAAAATCGAAGACAAACCATGGGCAAAATCTCAGGCTTGTCAAAAAATGATTACGAAGGGCATTATCAAAGATGTTGATGAGCTGGCCAGTTACTTCGCAATTGAAGTGAGTAAGATTGTCAATGCTCATGGTATTGAGACAATGCAGTCATGGCAGGATGGCCTGAAACATGCGAAATCGGCTAAAGACTTTGCTACTCAGCATGTTACGGTAAACTTTTGGGATACGCTCTATTGGGGAGGTTATGATTCCGTTAATGACTGGGCAAACAAAGGTTATCGTGTCGTTGTTTCCAGCCCTGATTATGTTTACCTAGATATGCCGTACGAAGTCAATCCGAAAGAGCGGGGCTATTATTGGGCATCCCGTTTTAATGATGAAGCCAAAATCTTCAGTTTTGCACCAAATAATATGCCACAAAATGCCGAAACTTCGGTGGATATCAATGGTAACTATTTCAATACCACCAGTAATAAACGTTGGCCAGGGGCGTATGGCGTATCAGGGCTGTTATGGAGTGAAACGGTGCGTACTGATCAGCAAATGGAATATATGATTTATCCGCGTTTGCTGCCGCTGGCGGAACGTGCGTGGCATCAGGCTGAATGGGAACAGAATTACCAACAGGGCAGGGAGTATAAAGGCGGAGTCACACGGTATGTTGAAACCGATAAACTCAATAATGATTGGCGTCGTTTTGCCAATTTAATGGGGCAACGTGAAATGGCAAAACTGGATAAAGCGCATGTTGCATATCGATTACCAATACCGGGAGCAAGGATTGTGTCAGGGACATTGGAAGCAAACATTGCCTTGCCGGGGTTGGCAATTCAGTATTCATTGAATGATGGCAAAACTTGGGAAATTTATGATGACAGACAAAGACCGCACGTTGAAGGTAATGTGAAAGTCCGTTCTGTTAGCACTGATGGTAAGCGTTTTAGTCGAATTGAAGACGTATATCAAAAATAACCACCTGTAAAAAAAGCAACCTGCCGATTAGCTTAAGCTAATCGGCAGCAGCTCCTTTTGACAAGAGCAGATATTGGAAGTGAGTAGCATGTATCACTTCTTATCGTGTCTTCTTATCATGCTTTCTCATCATGTAACGTACTATCTTTACGGCAATCACCTGTAGTACAGTGACCATACAAATAGAGACTATGATTTGACAACTTGATTCCATGACGTGCAGCAATATCTTTCTGACGTTCTTCAATGGACTCATCGCTGAACTCAATCACTTTACCACAGTCGAGGCAAATCAGATGGTCATGGTGATGTTGCTGAGTGAGTTCAAAAACCGATTTACCGCCTTCAAAATTGTGGCGAGTGACAATGCCGGCATCATCGAACTGGTTCAACACGCGATAGACAGTGGCGAGGCCAATCTCTTCACCGATATCAATCAGTTTTTTATAGAGATCCTCCGCACTGACATGATGGCATTCTGGGTCCTGTAGCACTTCCAGAATTTTCAGGCGAGGAAGTGTTACTTTAAGTCCAGCATTTTTCAATGCTTTATTGTTGTCGGTCATGCGGATTCAGTCCTGTAACTTGAGTTTAGTGAACTTGTGATACTTGGGGTATCGTGAGAGAATTATGATTTAGTTTCACGCTGTAAATTATAGGCATGGATATTGAAAATGAAAACCATGCCCACTTCGCTATCATGACACATAATTTAAGAATTATCCCGTGTAAAAGGTAATTGTTTCCTTAATACACACACGAGGGTATCTTTTATGCGCCGAGGATCTCTGATAGGCTCATTTCAGCCTTAATCTGCTGTACCCAAGCATCAACACGCTCTTCGGTCAATTCTGGTTGGCGATCTTCATCAATAGCAAGACCAATGAAGTGATTATCGTCAGCCATACCTTTAGATACTTCAAAGTGATACCCTTCAGTTGGCCAGTGTCCAACAATGATTGCACCACGAGGTTCGATAATATCGCGGATGGTGCCCATAGCATCACAGAAATATTCTGCATAATCTTCCTGATCACCACAACCAAACAGGGCAACTAACTTCCCTTCAAAATTGATCTCTTCCAGAGTTGGGAAGAAATCATCCCAGTCACATTGAGCTTCGCCGTAGTACCAGGTTGGAATGCCTAGCAGCAGGATATCGAAGGCTTCAAGATCTTCCTTGCTGCTTTTGGCAATATCGTGAACTTCCGCAACATCAGCACCGCCCAGTTTTTCTTGGATCATTTTGGCAATGTTCTCTGTGTTGCCAGTGTCGCTGCCGAAGAATATACCTATTATTGCCATAAAGTAGATTAACCTCTTGTTCTATTAGTGTATTAAATCTATACACGTCACGCTGAAATCAGCAGGAAAAATAGCAGTTTTATTAAAATGAAAAACGTTATTTTGACCAAACATCAGTGACAAGTCTGTCAGATTTGTGTGGTGACGCCGCTTCATTCTGTTGAATTAAAGCCGTTAATTGGTAAGGCGATTCTCTGTTGCCAGTTGAGCCAGCAACATCTGTTCAATCAATTCACTGCGGCTGATATTGCGCTGTTTTGCCAGATGGTTGAGAGCACCAACAGCATCTTCATTGAGTTTGAGTTCCACCCGACGCAGTCCTTTGACTTTATCCCGGCGCAACTGGTTGCGTTTATTGATCCTAAGCTGTTCATCTCTGGACAGCGGATTTGTTTTAGGTCGCCCTGGCCTGCGTTCATCTGCGAACAAATCCAGTGTGGTGCGATCAGTTTGTTCTTTTGCCATAAATTCGATTGATAAAGGGCGTGTACCAATAATATAGCGGGCAATGATACCTTAGCTGGACGCGTGTCGCTACTGGTTGATGGGAGAGATTGTTGGTTGATAAGAGAGATTGTTGGGTTCAGCCAAAATTCAGACATAATAATGCCGGGAAAGTGGTGTATAGCGTGATGTATAACAAGTACGGTGTGAAAAGAAATAAAATGGAGAAAAAAGAGTTGTGTTGGTCTGATTAAGGCAAATGCCTTAATCAGAAAACGGTTGTAAGAGTTATGGAGTAAAGGCTTTTCGTATTAAATAAATAAGAGCATCAAGGCTTTCACGCCATTTAAAATCAGAGCCCATGATTTGCCTTCCGATAGCGCCATCAACGACGATCATTAACCAGGAAGCAGTCTGTTCAGCATTAATTTTTTGATCAATTTCCCCATTTTCAATGCCTTTATTGAGTAGTATCGCAAAACGCTCTCGGACTTTTTTCTCATTCTCGATAAATATCTTATTAATAGCAGGATTCCGGCTAGCCTCAGCGATAATCTCAATACTGAGGCGCGCATAGCCGGGTTCGTTATAGAGCTGTATCAGCTTTTCCAACAATTTTTCTATTGTGGCAACCACTGAATTTTCATCATGACAGGCAGCCAAAATTTCGTCATAGTCGTGGCTGTCTTCTTCTGCAATTGCTTCAATAATGGCACTCTTGGTTGGATAATAATGAAACAGGTTTCCGGGACTCATACCTGCTGCTTTGCAGATTTCTGCTGTTGATGTTGCATGAAATCCCTTCTCGATAAAACAGGAGATAGCCGCATCAATAATATGTTTACGTTTGGCTCGCTGTTTTTCGGTCTGTTTTTTCACCTTATATTCCTCCAAAGGCTAGATACAGAATCAAATTGATTCATCTATCAATGATAATTGAGATCGTCTTTTGTTACCGATGACAATTTTCTAAGATATGGAATGATATAGTTTTTAAAATCATCCACATAACTGTAAATAACGGGCACAAACAGCAAACTTAGCAATGTTGAACTGAGTAACCCACCAATGACGGCAATCGCCATCGGCGCACGGAAACTGGTATCTGCGCCGCTGGTGACCACCAGAGGGATCATCCCGGCAATCATGGCAATTGTTGTCATGATAATTGGCCTGACACGCTCTCTTCCTGCCTGAATAATGGCGTCAGTTCGTGACATACCAGAGCGGGATTTTTCGAGAATAAACTCAACCAGTAAGATTGAGTTTTTGGTGACAATTCCCATTAGCATTAATATGCCGATAATAACGGGCATATCAATCGTGGCATTATAGATAAGTAAAGCGATAATGGCACCACCGATAGCAAATGGCAGGGCAATCAGAATCGTCATTGGTTGTAAGAAATCTTTGAACAGAATCATCAGAATAGCCAATACCATCAGGATACTAAGCATCATGGTGGTAGAGAAGCGTTCAAACATCTCATTCATGTATTCAATATCACCATATTGGATTCTTTTAACTTCTGGCGGCAATTTTTTCAATGTTGGTAATTGATTGATCTGCTCTAGTGCGGTGCCAATTGCGATACCGTTAAGATCAGCCTCAATCACAGCTTTACGTTGTCTGGAAATGCGTTCTATAGTGTCAGGCCCTGAACCAAAGGAGATATCAGCGACCGATTTTATAGGGACATTAACCCCAGATGTGCTGTTAACGTACATATTACTTAGCACGTTCAGATTATTCCTGTCCTCTTTGGATAATAAGACACGGATCGGAACCTGCCTGTCTGGTAAATTAAATTTAGAGACATTGGCGTTGATTTCACCGATGGTTGCGGTCTTGATCACTGCACCAATAGCATCTGTTGTGACTCCCGCTCTGGCAGCCTCAGCAATATTCGGAGTGATGATAATTTCCCGTTTAGGTAATGGTTGCAAAATTTGAATATTCTTTAATCCATTCAACTGCATCATTTCCTGACGTAACTTTCTTGTTGTCTGAGCCAGAATATCTGGATAATCACTGGCTAAAACAATCGAAACATCCCGGTTTCCATCACTGCTGCCAAAGGTATAGCGAATATCTGGTGTTGCATCTAAGATAGGCGTCAGTGACTGTTCAAACTCTTTTTGTGATAATTTGCGATCATTGATGGGCACTAAATTGACGATAATAGTGCTTTTGCTTTGATTAATATCGCCGGCTGTTCCTTCAACACCTGCAATAGAGAAAATATCTACAATTTCTGGGCGGGCTTTAAACTGTTTAATAATCTGCTGTAAAAGTTTATCGCTTTGCTCCACCTGTGTTCCGGGTGGTGCTTCAATATCTATTCTAGCGATACTGATATCGGATTTAGGTAAAAAGCCAGAGGGTAATAGCTCAAGCAGACTTAGTGAACCAAACAAAAAAACGACAGCTAGTGCTAAGGCTGTTTTGCGAAATCTTAGTGTCTTATCCAGAATGGTAACATATTTCTTGATCCATTTCGGTGTCTCGGCTTTACCTGTTTCACTGTTTTGTTCAGACAATGCTTTTTTCGTTGATGCCTTTTTCGGTAATGCCTTTTTCGGTAATAGCAGATAAGCGGACATCAAAGGAGTCACCATTCTGGCAACCAGTAAGGATGATAAAACCGCCGCGGATACGGTAATACCGAAGGGGACAAAATATTTACCCACGAAACCGCCAACAAAGCTGACCGGCAGGAAAACAGCGACAATCGTAATAGTAATCGCGATGATTGCGAACCCAATGGCATTGGATGCCTTGATCGCTGCAATATAAGGTCTTTCTCCTCTTTCAATATATTTTTCTATATTCTCTATTTCGACTATAGCATCATCAACTAAAATACCGATCACCAGCGTTAATGCTAATAGTGTGATGCTATTTAATGTGTAGCCAAACAAATGCAAAATAACAAATGTGGGTAAAATAGATAATGGCAATGCAATTGCTGCAATTAAAGTAGCACGCCAGCTTCTCAGGAAGAAAAACACCACAATGACTGTTAATATCGCACCTTCGATTAATGTCTGCATGGTGGCGTTATAACTGGCCACTGTGTATTTCACATTTGATGAAACAAGTTTAATATTAATATCAGGGTTTTCGTTTTTAATTCGCTCTAATGCTTTTGTGACTCCTTTTTCTACCACGGTATCACTTGAACCTTTAGTGCGGAACACAGCAAAACCAATAACAGGTTTACCATTCAGACGGGAAATAGACGTTGTTTCTGAATGGGAGTCTTTAATCGTAGCAATATCGCCCAAAGTGACCCAGCTATTATTCTCTAAAGGAAACTTTAATTTACGCAGATAATCTAATTGATTTTTGGCCCCTAAGATACGGATAGAATGACCTTGCTTTGCTATAACCATTCTCCCGCCAGGAATATTGACATTACTCTGGAGTAATAACCGGTTAATATCTGCAACACTGATCTTTAACGCAGCCAGTTTTACCGGATCGGGTTCAACCAGTATTTCTCTGTTTGTCCCCCCTGAACGGCTTATTTTTTGTACCCCTGGTACAGTTAAAAGATGTTTACTTAATTTGTCATCAACAAACCAAGATAATTCGGTTAAATTTTTATTCTTTGCCTGAACGGCATAATTCAGAATAGCCCCGCCTTCTACATCAATACGGTTTATTAAAGGCTCATCTATATTTTGGGGTAATTCTGCCCGAATTTGAGTAATTTGCTCACGAATATCATTAACGGCGACATTAGGATCAACTGTTAAATTAAATTCAATAACCGTAATAGAGACACCATCAGTAATGGTTGAGTTAATATGCCGAATTCCCGGTAAGCCAGAAACTGCCCGTTCGATAGGTTGAGTCACTGCATTTTCTAATTCAGAAGGTGAAGCACCACTTTGTGAAGTCGTTACAGTCACAACCGGAAAATTAATCACAGGGTTGGCATTAATGGGTAACTCAGAAAAGGAAAATAACCCGGCGATAGTGAGAGCCAAGAAAATAACAATAGTGGGAATTGGCTTTCTGATGGCCCATTCTGATAATTGAAACTTCATCTTATTTTCCCTGTGATTTAATGGAAACAGTATCCATCTCTTGTAGGAATGGAGATGCAGAGACTACAACTTTATCGCTTGCTGATAATCCAGACTTTATTTCAACCCATTTATCAAAAATACGTCCTATATTGACCTGTTTTTTCTCCACCGCATTATCTTTACCCACAACATAGACATCTGCTTTGTTTCCATCAGTGATACTCACTGCACTATAAGGAATGGCATTAATCTTTTCTGGCTTAAGCTGAAAGAGAGCATAACCGAAATCGCCTAGTTTGATATTTGCGGGAGCGTTATCAAGCGTGATCCTGATGAGTCCGATTTGAGTAATAGGATTAATCTTTGGTGATATATATCTCACCTTACCCGTTATTTTATCCCCTTCAGTAAGAGAAATGGTTGCAGGTGAGCCCACCTGGATCTGTTTTAAGTCAGAAATATAGGCTTCAGCCGAAAATTCGTATTGGTTATTGTCGATAAGCTTAAACAGGTAATTACCATCAGTGGTCATACCAACTGTGGCAACACGCTCACTGATAATTCCTGCTTTGGGAGCCAGAATAGTTGTTTTGGCACGCTGGCTTTTTTCTTCCTGTAATTGTGCCTGTAATTGCCGGTATTCGGCTTTTGCTGCATTTAAGGCGGCTAATGCGGAATTTGCCTCCATTTTATATTTTTCAAATTCACTGGCAGTAATTACGCCAGTTTTGATCAGCGGTTTTGCCCGTTTCAGGTCGGATTGTGCCCGATCGTTCATGGCCTCATTCTGTTTTATCATAGCCAAAGCTTGTTCCAGATTCGCTCTGGCCTGTTTGACTTTCTCGTCCTGAATGGGCGTTTCCAGTGTAGCCAGAACATCACCTTGTTTGACGTGATCACCTTCTTCGACTAGGACATCAGTAATGATATGTTGGGTCAGGGACGGGCTTATGACAATTTCATTCCTTGCTACAATAGATCCTAATATATTAATTGAAGGAACAAAGGGAACTGCCTGCATCGTTGTTGCTGAGACACGCATCTGTTCTTGGGATGCTTGGGCATTTGTAGTGAAAACGAGCATAAAAAAACAAAAGCCAAGAAGAGATAACAAATTTCTTGCCATTTATCGTCCTTACTAATGACTGATGATGATCGCCTAAATTAGCGCCTATATTTTAGATAGATTAGTCTATCTAAAATTTGCATGCAACATATTTTAATCATGCTTTGTGTTAACTATATTTTACCCAGAATCCATCCTCAGATGATTTATAATAGGAAATCAGCCATTATGGTGATATTTTTGCCGATACTCTTTTGGTGTCAGCCCATTACAGCGTTTAAATAACTCTCTGAAATAACGGGTATCTTCATAACCCACTTCATGACTGATTTCTTCGATGGTTTTTTGCGATTTTTCTAACCAATGTTTGGCCTGCGACAGACGTATCTGTTGGATATACTGGATCGGTGTCTGTCCTGTGGCAACTTTGAATCTGCGTTTCATTTGTCGCTCACAAAGATGAATTTTATTTGCCAAATCAGCGACCGATAAAATTTCAGAGGGGGAAGAATGCATCCAATCTTGCAGCTTGTGAATGAGTGGATCTGAATGTTGACGATAAGGGACAAAACTGACTGAATCCTGGTTCTCACTTTCTCCAAACAGGAAATGTGCACAACGTTCTCTGGCGTATTGTCCATAAATCAGTTCCACAATATTCATCATGTAACGGGCATTTTCATAAGCACTGGAAATGCAGAACCGATTACTGTCGCAAGTGATTTTTTTATTGGTATACAGAGGAATATGAGGAAATAGCTCTTTGAATTCAGCAGCGAAATGAGGATGAATAGTTGCACTTGTTTTCAGTAAGCCTGCGCTGGCCAGCATGAAAGTGCCGGAACAGATGGAAACAATAGGAATGTGCTTTTCACCCATGGCTTTCAGCCAGTCGATTATTTCCTGTGAACAGTGATGTGGTTGCCATTCAGGAAAGCCTAGTGAGCCGACCAGAATAAGGTCGGGTTGTGTATCATGATAAAGGCTACCCTGAAAAGTTGAGGCAAATCCAATCAACAGATCATGGGGTTCATCCATTCCCTTCTGAGTGGGATAAACAATACGAACATTAGGAATAGGACCGCCAATAGCATTAGCGGCAATAGTCAGTATTTCAATCGGCATAGCAACCGATGTGACTGAAGTATGTGAAAATACCAGCGCTGTGATAGAGAATTGTTTCATAGCCATATTCTCTTCCTTAAGAACACATTACAATATTGTGTTAATTTTGTTATTAAGATGAAGCAAGCCTCCTGCCTTCAATGAATTTTTCAGGATGATAGTTAGCTAGTTTGTTGGTGCCAAAGTTGTGCATAGAGCCCATTTTGTTGTAATAGATCATCATGTGAGCCTGATTCGATTATTTGCCCTTGATCTAAAACGAAAATTTTATCTGCGTGGCGAATGGTGTTCAGTCGGTGCGCAATGCTGATAATTGTTCGATCCCGGCGGATCTCAGGCATATTGCTCATAATGGCAGCTTCGGATTCATAATCCAGTGCGGAAGTTGCTTCATCCAGAATCAGGATTTTGGGTTCATTCAGTAATGCTCTTGCCAAAGCGATACGTTGCCGTTGGCCACCAGACAAATTGCTGCCTTTTTCACCGACCGGATGGGTGAATTTATGGGGAAACTGATTGATAAAATTGATAGCCCCAGCCAGAGTTGCTGTCTGATAGAGTTCTTCATCACTGGCATTGGGTTTACACAGACGGATATTGTCGGCAATGCTACCAGAAAACAGAATACTTTCTTGTAATACCACGCTCATATTACGTCGCAGCGAGACCGGATCGGCAATGGCCAAATCCATGCCATCCACTAAAACCTGGCCATGTTGTGGTATATACAAACGTTGCAGCAATCGGGTCAGGGTGCTTTTGCCTGATCCGGATGGCCCTGTGATACCGATAAATTCTCCTGCCTTGATCGACAGTGACAGATTTACCAGTACTTCGGGTGTATCTTCATGATAACGAAAGCGGATATTTTTGAATTCAATCTGACCAGCCAGCTCAGGAGAAGAAGCTAATCCTTGTTTACTGTTCTCCATGGGTTCATCAAGAATATCGCCGACACGTCTCAGAGCGATCAGAGTATGCTGGAAATCCTGCCATACTTGTGCCAATCGCAGGATCGGTTGTGTGACATGTCCTGCCAGCATATTGAAAGCAATCAGCTCTCCGGGAGATAGCTCTCCTGCAAGTACACTCTTGACTCCCCACCATAGCAATAGTGCTGCGACAATTTTTTGGATCAAAGTGATCCCCTGTCCTGCGGCAAGCCCGCTTTTCTGGGTTGCAAAGCGCTGGATTAACTGTCGGCTCAACACTTTTTGCCATTGGTGCAGAAAACGTTTTTCCGTTGCTGTGGTTTTGATCGTTTCAATACCCGTCACGGCTTCCGTTAAGAAACTGGTAGCATTGGCATCAGCTTCGTACTCCGCTTCTACTTTATGCCGGATGATTGGTCCTACGGTGATCCAGAGCAGGAAATAGAGTATCAATGAGCCGATCACTATCCATGACAGCAGGCTGGAGTAATGGAACATGACACCAAGGAATAGGATGATAAAGATCAGATCGAGCAATAACATCAGGGTGGAACCTGTCAGAAACTGGCGAATTTGAGCCATTTCTCTGACACGGGCGATGATTTGCCCTGTTTGACGTTGTTTGAATAGGGCAGGGGTAAACCTACCAGATGGCGGTAAAGTCTGCCGGAGAGTTCTGCGTTGATTTGGCTTGCCATATGTCCAAACACAGTGTTGCGTAAAAAACCGTACAAAGGTTCTGCAATAGCAAGTGCCAGCATTGCCAGACCGAGAACATGCAGACTGGAAAGACTACGTCCTACCAACACCTTATCGATAATGTTTTCAAACAACAGAGGTGATGCCAATGCAAAAAGTTGCAGCACAATGGCCAGCAGGAAAATATCCTGTAACTGTTTTTTCTGTCTGAAAATGGAGGGATAAAACCAGCTTAAGCCAAATTTGACCTGCTTTTTAGTTAGATTTTTTTCAGCGACAAGCAAGATCTTATATTGGTCATGCAAATCCTGAGTTTTTTGTTTTCCCGTAATAGGATTGAGAACCGTAAATTGACCAGCGTTGGCATCCAACAATACCCACCAGCACTGTTCCAGTTCAACCAGTGCTGGCAGAGGTAAAGTTGCAGCCGTCTCTGATGTCAGCAAATCAAATTTACTGTGTAGCCCGATAGCATCAGCAGCTTCCCGCAGTTGCCAGTCTGTCAGTTGCAGGGAATCTAACCCCAGTGCATGGTGCAATTGCCTGGCATCAGCAACTTTGTGGAATTGTTTTCCCAGATAAGCGACACATTCCAGTGCACGATTATTAGCATGATTTTCCGTATCGGTGCTATTTTTATTAATATTATTTGTAAAGGAAAAAATCTCTGCCATATTATTTTTCCCTCAGCGCTTCAGACTGATATTCCCGAATCGGACTGAGCAGGTAATCAATCACTCGCCGTTGATCAGTTTTGATGTCTGCAACAATCGACATCCCTGCCGTAAGCTCGACAGGTTTGTTATCAACCATAATATTGTTTTGCTTAAGGCTGATTTGGGCCGGAAAAACTAATCCTAATCGTTCATCGATAGTGGAATCACGGGAAATACTCAGTAGTTTTGCTTCAATAGTGCCATAGCGTGTATAAGGGAAAGCATCGACTTTCACTGTTACCGACTGACCGGGACGAACGAAGCCGATATCTTTATTCAGGATCTGGATTTCGGCGAGTTGTACATGGTCATCTGGAACGATCACCATAAGATTTTGCGCGGGTTGCAGCACTGCTCCAAAAGTATGAACACTCAATTGCTGAACAGTACCCGTAACAGGAGAACGTACAACAGAAAGTTCTTCCCGCTCTTTCATTTTTGATAGCTCTTGTTTCAGTACAGCCAGTTGTATTTCGGCCTGCTTTCTTTTTTCAAACCAGTCCCGTTCTTTTTGTGCTTTGAGACTTTTCAGGCGCTCTTCAAAGCTCTTGTATTGAGTCATCAGGACATTAAGTTCTGATCTTTGTTGAGTCAGCAGCCGTTCTGTTTCCAGTAATTCCTTTTCCTGTTCCAGATATTCCATTCGGCTTATAACTTGCTGTTGACTCAGTGTCTTTCTCGCTTGTAAGCGTTGACTAATATTTTGCCGCAGATTAGTCAGCGCCTTAATATCGCTTTCTTTGGCTTTTTGGGAAGATAGATTGACATCCATTTCAGCATAGGTATTGGTAATAATAGTGTCGAATTCCTGCTTCTCATGAGAGTAATGTGCCAGGATTTTTTGCTGTACAGATATCGGCTGCTGCTGGAAAAGAGGCGAAGATTTAGGGTCATGCTTGTCCAGCAATGCCTGATAACGGATCTCCTCTCCAATAAAATATTCGCGCTGCTCAAGCAGACGTGTAATATCCTGATTCACACCGAGTGTATTTAATGTCAGTAGCTCAGCTCCTTTTTCAACATGTTGCCCGTTGGTAACATGGATCGCGATCAGACGACTCTGTTCATAAGCCTGGATCATTTGCGAACGACCAGAGACGATCAGGCGCCCGGTTGCTGTTGCCTGTACATCTAATTTTCCCAGATATGCCCACAGGAGAGCTGCCAGTACACCAATGCTGAGTATAATCGCCGTATAGCGAGCAAACGGAGAAGGTGGACGTTGTGACAATGCCAAATGGGTTGGCAGAAAATCATAATGTATTGAAGGAGCACGCAGGTGTTTTAGCCCCTTACGCAAGATGGCCTTAAACATGGGAGGTTCCCTCCTGTTTCGATTCCTGTTGTAGTTCTTGTTGTAGCTGCCAGAGTTTTCGATAGTGTTTGCCATGCTGCAAAAGTTGCTCATGACTTCCTTGTTCGGTGATCTGGCCTTGATGCAGCACAATTATCCGGTTGCACTGACGTACAGTGGACAATCGGTGTGCAATGGTGATGACAGTTCTACCTTGTGCAATATTTGCCATATTGGATTGAATGATGGCCTGTGATTCATCATCCAATGCGCTGGTGGCTTCATCGAGGATCAAAATTTTGGGATCAGAGAGTAGGGTTCTGGCAATCGCCAGACGTTGTCTCTGTCCGCCTGACAAAGATTGCCCTCCTTCTGCAATAACGGTGTCATACCCTAGTGGTAGTTTGAGAATGAAATCGTGAGCACCGGCCAGTTTTGCCGCTTCAATTACAGCGGACAATGAGGCATCCGGCCGTGATTGCGCAATATTTTCCTGTACGGTTTTATTGAACAGAAAGTTTTCTTGCAGCACGATACCTATTTGCTGCCTTAATGATGCAATATCAATTTGTTGCAGCGGGATACCATCTAAGGTGATTTTTCCATGTTCCGGGGTATAGAGGCGCAAGAGCAAGCAGGCAAGGGTGCTTTTTCCTGAACCAGATGTACCAACAACGCCAAGCGTTTCTCCTGCCCTGATATTCAGTGTGAATTGGTTAATGGTAGGCGGAAGATCAGGTTGGTAACGGAAAACGATATCAGAGAATGAAATTGCGCCCGTTAGTGTCACCTGCTCTTTACCTGATTGTTGTTCTGTCGGTAAATTCAGCATATCCCCTAACTTATCGACAGCAATGCGTGAGCGGATAAATTGTCCCCAGAGTTGCACCAATTTGGTCAATGGTTGTTCGGTATGATTGACCATCATATTGAAAGCAATCAATTGACCGATAGTCATGTGCAAGGAAAGAACTTCTGAGGCACCAAGCCAGATAATAATTGCGCTGGTTACTTTTTGTAACAGCATCACCAGATGGCTGGAACGGTTGTCCCATTGCTGAACTTCATAACTGGTACTGACCATATTTTCGGTTTGGTTATCCCAGCGGTGTGTAAAACGTGGCTCAGCGGCAAGGCTTTTCAGCGTCTCGGCTCCTGCAACGGTTTCAGTCAGAAAAGAGGTATTGAGTGCCGCATGAGTGAATTGTTTCTCTACGGCTTTTTCGATCTTGGGTGTAACCCACCAGGCAAGTAAGGCATAGAACGGTATAGTGAGCAGAAAGATCAGGGTTAATGTCCCGGAAATCAGACTCATAACGTAAATAAAAACGAACATGAACAGGACATCGATACATAATGTAAACATCGAACCTGTCAAAAATTCCCGGATAGTTTCCAGTTCCCGTACTCGCGTAACAATTGCTCCCACCTGGCGGGTTTTGAAAAACAGTAAAGGCAGGCCAAATAGATGCTTGACCAGCTTCAGCCCCAGTTTGATATCAATCCGATTGGCCGTATGAGCATATTGGTATTCGCGCAATCCCCTCAGGACAACTTCAATCAGTCCGGCGACCACCAAACCAAATATCAAGACATCCAATGTGGAAAGTGCCTGATGTACTAATACCTTATCCATGACAACCTGAAGGAATAACGGAGAGATCAAGGCTAAGATTTGCAAAACGAAAGAAAACAACAATATCTCAGACAGATTTTTCTTCTGTCTGACAAATTCTGGGATAAACCATTGGATATTAAATTGGCTACTGTTTTGTTTTATTTTTATCCAGCGGCCACTCCATGAATTGATAAGGTCTGCTTTATCTAATATTTCTGGTTTTTCTTGATGGGGCTTTTGAATTAACACACGATGTTCATCTGATTTTGCCAGAATAAAAGGGTTCCCATCATTATCGAATAAAATAGCTGGCAAAGATAATGTATTAATTTTCTTATTTATTGAACGCTTATTCTTAATAGATATATGGTGTTTTTTCTTTAATTCATTTAAAGAATTATGGTAATTATCATTATTATTGCTTATGTTTTTATCGGATATAATCGAGTGTTCGCCATTAGATATCATTATTATTAATTTGATTAATGATAATGTCGTTTTTTCTATTTTATTCATGCATGGAGATCTATTTGTAACAAAAGTCAAAACTCAAATTAAATAAGCAACAAGAGAGATAGTATGGGATCTCTCGATAAAAAATCTTAATGAATTTAATAATGAATATTATCTGCTATTAATAGGGATATTAACGTGGGTAATTAGGACAAAATGCGGTGGTTAAAAAGACATTTTAATATTTATATATTGATTTTAAAAAGTAAATAGATATATTTTCGATCAAAATTGTCAATAGATTACTTGGTTTTCTTCTCGCTTGTTTCACTTGTCATTTTGTAATTTATGTTGAAGTGTATGTATGTTTGTAACCTTCAACACTCATTAATTAACTCATGTTGTCACGGTGTTTTTGATGCTACTTAACCTATTAGGTAGCTGTAATAAAGGGATTTAATGATAAAGATATCCTAATCAAGATAGGCTTCATTTATCATGTTTTCTTTTGATTTAATATCTTTTTAACATTGGATTAATATTTATTTAATGGATAACAGTATGTCTGAAAAATTCGTTCAAACAATTTCAAGCGTTAATTACAATAAAGGTGTGTTTTCTCTTTATTTTGTTGGTCAAGATCCTCATCAAATGGCAAATGGGGTACTGGCGGAAAACGATAAAGAATTGGAGTTAAAACAGGTTATCCATATGCCGGTATCAGGTTTTATGTATATGGTTTCTATGGTGAAAAGTATGCTCGAAGATCCACGTATGGAAGCTGAAATCAATAAGTTGATTGCTGCTGGATTTTTGCCGATGCCAGAGATGAACGAAAATACAGCACCTGTTGAAGCTGAACAGTCTGTAAAACCGACAGCACGTAACACGAAGAAATCAAAATAAAATCAGTAAAATCCTACCAGATAGTTGCTCGATTATGATGATCACACATCAACCAGCAACACTGAGTCAGACTGAAATACAAGCATTAATTGGTGGGGTGATGTTACTTTGTCAGCATTCTCCCCTGCATCGACGCTATTTAGTTGCAGAATGGCAACAACGTATTTTACCGTCATTTCAGCTCAATCAGTTTTGCTATTACGAAGATGAATACCAACGCCCAGTTGCTTTTTGTAATTGGGCTTTTTTGTCTGACCGCAGTCGGGATGCAATCCTTTCCGGTGAACGGGAAATTATGCATGAAGACTGGCGCTCTGGTCAGCATATCTTTTTTCCAGAAATGATAGCGCCTTTCGGACATGCGCGTGACATTGCCTGCGATTTACGCCGACGTGTTTTTGCAGCGTGGAAAGGGCAGAAAGCCTGTACTGTCCGGTTTTGCCCAACACCAGGAATATTTATGGGGAAATCATCTAACCGAAGTACTGAATACTTCTTTACCGGTAAATACGAAGATGATAATGACGGCAACACAATACACGCCATCGGCGTTGGTGGCGTCATCAATGCGTACGGTGGTAATGATTACATTGTCGTCGGATCAATTGGGGCTACAGTCAATACTACATGGGGACATGATACTATTGTCGGTGGCGCGGGTTACCTGAATATCAATGACACAAGTGGCTCCCTGACCGTAAAAGGCGGTGCGGGATACGCTACTATTAATAAAACACATAACGGAACGGTGGAGTTTGCCGGGGCTGCCGGTGGGTTGCAAATTCACCACACAGGTGACAATGGTGCCATCAATTACTCTGGTATATCTGGATACAATGGCATCACCCGCAAAGGTGTGCGAGGAGATATCCAGTTTAAGGGTGCTGGTGGTTATAACAACCTGTACTCCGATGTTGAACAGGGAAATATCCATTTCACTGGTGCAGGCGGTTATAACAAGATTGTTCGTAAAGGCGCTGACAATGATTTCAGCGGTGAAGGGATAGAATACGCTGATGCCGGAGAAATCGTCCTGAAAAATGCCACCATGAATGGTTCATGGATTGGCAGCGCTCATCAGGTATCAGGCCTGAAATCAACACGAGAGCCGAACACGTATCTGTTTGCTTTTGCAGATGGTACTTATACTAAAATCAATAAAGTTCAGCTTCGTAATGATCCGGCAACGGGAAAACTGATATATCACTCAACCTCTTGGTATAAAGAAGGAAATCACCTTAAAGGGCTTGAGAAACAAGATATTTCTGCTCAGGGTGGTTTTGTGGATGTCAATCTTGACGGCGCATATACCCTGTCAAATCTGGTTGTTGAACGTCAGCAACTTGTCACAATTCAGGCAGTACAGCAGAATCTGACTGAAAACGCATGGGTGACTTACGGTAATGGTATCCAGGTTAATGCGGCTGATATTGTTTTGTCAGATGCCAGAATGGGTGGATATGCAATTTATCAGGATGGCACGACTGTCGATGTAAAAGCGGTCAAATCTAACCGGATGCCAAACACCTATGTGTATGCCAAAAAACTGGGCATATACACCAAAATTGTGGTAGTTGAGTTAAGGAATGATCCCGCAACCGGAATACTGCAATACATCGCCCGCCCTTGGTATAAGGAAGGTGATCACACTGCCAATCTGACAAACGAAATCATTTCCGCGGGCAATGGTTATCACAGTATGGGCACAGGAGGTTATTCACTGAGTGATCTTCATTATAGCGCCAGAGTAGTACATACAGTGAGTGACCGTGTTGCCAGGACACATGAATATAGCGAGCAGTCACTATTTCCGGCTACTGAACGACGTGAAAGTTCGGGAGATGTCCGTTATGAAGGTGCTGGTGGTGGTAACGTTATTAAATCTAACGTGACAAGAGGTAATGTCTACTTTGATGGTGCCGGTGTTGCCAATTTTATTGAACATACTTCCGAATTCGGTAACACAGAATTTAAGGGTGCCGGTGGCGCAAATGTCATCATCAAAAAAGGCCAGGAAGGAAACCTGAGCTTTAATGGTGCCGGGGTTGCCAACGTACTTCTTCATCAGGGGAAACACGGGGATATGGAAGTCAATGCTGGCGGGGCGGCAAACGTACTGGTTCGCGTTGGTGATGGCCGCTATCTTGCTCATCTTCTGGCGGTCGGCAATATCTCTATCCACAAAGGTAATGGCAATAGCCGCGTTTCAATGGCAGGGGGTTTCAATACTCATACTCAAATTGGTCATGGGGATGCGGTCTGGTCTGGTGTTGGTGGCGCCAATATCCTGACTAAAATGGGACAGGGCCATGTTTCTTCTGTTCTGGCCGGGGGAGCTAATATCCTGACCAAGATAGGAGAAGGTGATCTCGAATCTGGCTCGTTCGGCGGTGCCAACATTATTACCCATATCAGCAGTGATAGTGATACTCCTAATCTACTTTCTTCTGATACAAAAGCAATCGCACTGGGCGGTGCCAATATTCTGACCAAAAAGGGCAAGGGTAACCTTTTGGCTGTTATGGGAGGTGGTGCTAACGTCCTGACTCATGTTGGTGATGGAACAACTTCCGGCATCATGTTAGGTGGTGCCAATATCCTGACCAAAGTTGGCAATGGCGATACTACCGGCATCATGTTGGGGTTGGGTAACGTCTTGACTCATGTTGGCGATGGACAAACATTGGGTGTGATGGCTGCGGCGGGTAACATCTTCACTAAAGTGGGAGACGGTGAAACCATTGCCGCCATGTTGGCAGTCGGCAATATTTTTACCCATGTCGGAGAAGGGAATGCGTTCGCAATGATGGCGGGCGGCGGCAATATCTTTACCAAAGTGGGTAATGGTGATGCGCTGGCGTTAATGTTGGCATTTGGCAACGTATTTACTCACATTGGTGATGGCACCAGCGTTGCATTGATGATCGCCAAGGGCAACATTGCGACTAAGGCCGGTAATGGTGACGCACTGGCTGCGATGATCGGCAAAGCCAATATCTTTACTCAGATTGGTCACGGCTCCACTTTTGCCGCCATGATTGGCGGTGCAAACGTTCTGACCAAAGTCGGCCATGGTCTGACGGCGGCATTAATGATAGGCAAGGCCAACATTTATACTCATGTTGGTGAAGGAACCAGTATCGGTTTGTTTGCCGGTACAGCTAACATCATGACCAAAGTCGGTGATGGCACAACATTAGCTGCCATGTTCGGCAAGGCCAATGTCATGACTCACGTCGGTAATGGCCTGACAGGTGTGCTCGCATTGGGTAAAGCCAATATCGTGACAAAAATCGGTGACGATTTTATGGGCGTCGTTGCTGCTTCAGAGGCCAACGTAGTAACGCATGTTGGCGAAGGAACTACGGCCGCTTTGCTGAACGGTAAAGGAAACATTCTGACTAAAGTGGGTAATGGTACTGCTGTTGGTCTGTTGGTTTCTAAAATCGGCAATATTATGACTCATATTGGTGACGGAACCACAGTCGGATTTGCCAAAGGTGAAGCCAACATCATTACCAAAGTGGGTAATGGCTTGGGCGTCAACGCAGTTTGGGGCAAAGCCAATATCCTGACCCATTATGGTGATGGAGATCGCTACAACTTTGCCAAAGGTGAAGCAAATATTATCACTAAGGTGGGGGACGGGCAGGAAATCACTGTTGTCCAGGAACAAGCCAATATTGTTACTCATGTAGGTAATGGGGATGATTACACTGGTGTCTGGGGCAAAGCGAATGCGATCACGAAAGTGGGTGATGGACGTAATGTCGTACTTGCTAAAGGTGATGCCAATATTGTCACTCAGATTGGCGAGGGATATAGCTTCAACGCGTTATGGAGTCAGGGTAATCTAGTCACCAAAGTGGGTGATGGCACTCAAGTGACTGCGGCTAAGGGCAAAGGCAATATCATCACGACAGTCGGTAACGGATTGAGTGTAACGGCGACGCATGGTGACCTGAATGTGAACACCAAAGTGGGTGATGGCGTCTCTGTCAACGTGGCTTGGGGGAAATTCAACGTCAATACCCGTGTGGGGGATGGCCTGAATATCTCCGTCATGAAAGGGACAGGCAATGCTAATATCCGTGTCGGTGATGGCCTGAACGTTAATGCCTCTTATGCGCGAAACAATGTGGCAGTTCAGGTCGGTAACGGTGATTTCTACAGCCTTGCCGTAGCCGAAAGCAATACCCAGAGCAATAAATTGGGTGCACTGTTTGATAACATTAAGCAGACAGTGCTCGGCACTGCTGGTAGCCAGGGCATCAATTATCTGGTTAATGGTGATGAAGCCAATACATCGGGAACCCATAAAGGGCGTGGTGCCATTGACCTGCCAGAGGTTTCCTCACTGAGTGGTTTCAGACTGACAGAGATTGATGAAGTGACTTCTGAGTTGGGCAACAGCCTGAAAGGAACAGTATCAGAGGTAAATACGCCAGACACTGATGCAATCCAGAATGCTCTGAGCAATGAAAAGCAGGGACACAACTTAATTACCAATGGTGATTTTGAGCAGGGGTCTGTGGGATGGCAGTCCACGAATGGGGTTGAAGCTGATTTTTCTGCTGAGTCTTATGGGCTAAATAAGAAAGGGCACGGTGAGCGTGTCAGTGAACTTGATACCAATACCAACACCCGTATTTACCAGGATATTGACAACCTTACCGAAGGCGAGTCCATCACAGTTAGTTTTGACTTCGCAAGGCGTACCAATATTTCTGCTGATAATGGGATGTATGTATTCTGGAATGGCGAAATTGTTTTTTCAGTTTCCGCAGGTGAGGCTGAATGGAGTAACAAAACTTTAACTCTGAAAGCACAAGAGGGAAGTAACCGGCTCGAATTTGCAGGTACTGGCAGAAGTGATGGTTTGGGTTACGTTTTGGATAACGTTGTTGCTCAATCTGAACTGTCAGGCAGTGGCATTGCTAAGCATGTGAAACAGGATAAAGCAGCCCAGAATGCCTTACAGGATAAGGAAAAAGCAGAAGCCGATCGTCAACGTCTGGAGCAGGAAAGAGATAAACAACTGGCTGCGGTTTCTGGTACTCAAGCACAACTGGAAAATACCGATCTGGATGCACTGGAGGCTAATGGTCAATCGCAGCGTGATGCTATCAATGATGAAGCACAGGCAATAACCAAGGCGTTGATGGCGAAAACTAAAGGATTAGAAGCGTTGAATGATCATGCGACGCATCGTGGACAATCTGGCAGTCAGTGGCGTGATCAGTTTGCTGATGGTTTGTTAGGAAATCTGCAATCTCAACTGGATATTGCAAAAGAGATTACACAGCAGCAACTAGATCACTCCCAGCAAGCCTCTTCAGAACGACTGGGGGATATTAAAGACGCAGTCGCCAAATCTGAGTCAGGTGTCCTCAAAGGGGAACAAAACCATCAACAGTCTTTACAGGACATCAAGAAGACCCGTGCCGACATAGAATTGCGGGAACAAGAAGCGATAGCTCGCATGAAACAGGCTGAGCAGGCTGCCCGTGATGGAAAATCCGCAGTACAAAAAGCAGAACAGCGTGGTCAACATGCAGTGTCTGCGGCGGAGATAAAAACGGCACAAGTACAATCTGATGCTAAGGGTGCGAAACTTGATGGCAATAGCCAGCCGAACCGCGCGCTAGCAACGGGAAGCGGATTGTCAGTTAAGGGGCAATCCGCGACTTATACTGGAAACGTGGTTGAAACAACGGTCGAAAATCACGCCGAAAAAGCCAATAGCTATATTAATTCCGACTCTTCTGTTGAAACAGAGGAAGGACTCAGTATGGAGTTGCAATATCTGGAAGAAGATCTGAACGAACTTGACGATGCAAAAGAAGCGTTGGATCGTTTACAGATTAATGCCGGAGTGCGTATCAGAAAACGACATACTAATCTGAATGCCCAAAGTGAGGAAACTGCGCCGCCATCGGCTGATAGTCACGTTTCCGTCAATATTCCTGTCAATACTTTTACTGATACATCTATTGATACATCTGCCGACAGTATGGCTGATATACCTGTTAGTTCTGTCAGAAAAGAACAGAAAATTTCTGGATTGGATCTCAGCGGGTTAAAAGCACTGGGGGAAACTCAGGCGCAGCCAGAACCGGCAGAGACATCAACAGAGTCTGGGGCAGCGATCAGAGCACAGAAAGTGGCTGACGTTTACCGCTGGCTGGACAGCGATAACGATGTGGCGACCGAAAACTATATTCCAGTACCGGGCTTTGAACGTGTGGATGCGGATATCCCTGACGATCTCAGACAAAAAATGGCGGATTTTGTTGAAGGTTACCTGAACGGTACTGAAAACAGTGTGCCGGAAGAACAGAGATCTTCACTGGCGAAACTGTTCGTTGATGCCACAATCGACTATGACTGGGATAAGCGGGTCGAATTTATTTCAAGACTTGAGCACTATGGCTATAGTTTTGAGCCTGCACAGGGTGATAAAAGCATCGTGTCGTTCTGGTCTGGCAAGAACTTTAAACAATACCGCGACATTCTTGATGCAGCCCAAACAGACGGTAAAAAGGTCGTTTACGATACAGATGTAGAAGGTAACTCTTTTGCTATTCAACTCAACAAGATATTGATGCGTTGGGGCAACATTTTCCTTGATTCAGATAATGCACAGCAGAATGCACTACAATCAGTCATTAACGCATCTACACTGAGTAATACGGGTTTCTGGAGTTCCCTGTATGCAACCGGATCACGTGATGATGTCTATGTCATTGCTGAGGGTGGCCTGCGTTTGGGCAACTATTTCTGGAATGTTGAATTACCCGTGTTGCGTCAATTACAGCGTGAAGGATTAGTGGGAGAAATCCGTCTGCTGGATAAAGCAGCCAAAGAGTATCAGGGCGTACCGCTTGAAGAGATTGGCCGCAGGCTGACAGAAGCGGGCGTTTCCGTAAAAGCACGTTTTGACTTACTTAGCCTTAAAGAACAGGAAAAACGCCTTGCGTTGAACCCTGACAGATATCAGCCGGATACACTGATTGATCTGAATATCAAAACCAGTGCTATCGACAATCTGCTGAATCAGGCATTGCCATTCTATGGATTACGTACAGAGCGTAATTTGCTGGTACGTGAATCTGATGATGAGGAAGGTTTTGAAGTCCGCCCTTGGCCGGGCAACCGTGATAATGGTTCTGAGAATGCAAGCTTCAAGACCATTATTGTAGAAGATCAGGATGATGCAGCTCAGATTAAAGCTATTGAACGCTTTATCCTCGCTAACTATGACAATTACGCTCAACTGCCTGATAAGTTATATCTGGTGGATGATCGCATTGTTTCCCATGATAACGGACGTACCCGTATTCTGGCTGAAAAAGTGGAAGGTAGCTGGCGTTACCAACCGAAAACAGACCTGATGTCTGTCAGTGAATTGCAGGAAGCAGCTTACGTTAAAGGCAAAATCCGTGGCGACAGTTATCAGAATGTACTGGATGCGCTCAGAAACTATGAAAATGTGCTGCAAGAAAGTAAAGATTATGACCTGCATTCTATTGAAAAACTTGCTGCTTTGCGTCATCAGGTGGAAGGCTATCTGTTGGGACATCCGGATTCAGAACGTGCGCCAACACTGAAAAACCTGTTGTCACAAATTAACGTGCGGATTGACGAGTCAATGACGCTTGCAGAATCTACTGTAGGAAGTTCTGGGAAGGGCAGTTTCAGTGAACTGTACAACAAACTGGGCAATGCCAACCTGAAAGATTCGAAACATCTTTATATTGATGAGCAGGGAGATTTTGTTACCCGTGGTAAATCGAATATTCAGATTGCCACGAAAGCAGAAAGTGCAGAAAAAGCGATTGAGCAAGTCAAGGCATCTGTCGCCAGAGAATATGGCCAGTCAGTGACAGAAACTGTCTTCTCAAATCTGAATACCCGTGATTTGGCGAAAGATGGTAAGGGAATTGATGTCTCTGGTTTGAAAAAGATACATCAGGCCATTGAACAGCAATTATCTCCGATCAGCGCCACTTTGTTTATCTGGAAGCCAAGCGATCACAGTCGGTTAGGACATGCAGCCCTGCAAATCGGACATGGACGTATTGAAGTCAGTGCAGAAAATGCTGAAGCGTTGAATGAGAAAAACTATGTCAGTTGGTGGCCGAAAGGTGGCAAGTCAACCAACTTTAGTCGTATTTTTAATGTCTCTACGGCGGAACATCCGGACGTAAGACTCCGCTGGCGTGACCTCAGCCAACCGGCAGGACAAAGTGGAGCGCTGGAGCTGGATGTCTCTTCCGAAGAAAATGATAACTTTGGCTTGCAGGATGGCGCACGCAAGCTAGAAAGATTTATTGAAAAATTACAGGCAGCAAAAGGCGTTGATGCAAGATTTGAAGACATCAGCGAAGGCTTTGCTATGGCTGCTTTGGCGAATCCTAATCTATTGAAATCTGCCGGCATACCGGAGCATATTTCGCGCCCGTATATGCAACAGTGGGAAGATGGCAGCATAGATATGTTTGAAGTGGGTAAGGGATTTGCCGAAGCACTGCGGACAGCAGCAAAACAGCAGTCACCTGAACTGACTGAAAAACGCATTGCCAATGTTATTCGTCAATTTGCAGAGTATGAACTGATTAATATTCAGGACTTTAAGGCCAGTGAACCGGATCAGGGACGTGTCTTCCGTATTAATCTGGCAGGCTTGGATGCGGCAGCGATGCAGGCTGAATGGCATAAAATCAGTCAGAATCCTGACGCCCGTTACCAGTTACTGACAGGTAACTGTTCAAGTATTGTTGCCAGAGTTCTCAAAGCGGGAGGAGCGGATCAGGTCATCGGACATAAATGGCGGCCACATTTTGGCATTTGGACACCAACTGAGCTGTTCAATTATGCACAGGCATTGCAGGAAGCTCAGGCTGAGCACACGGTCAAAAAGCCAAACCGTCAGATCGGTGAAGATTTGATAGCGCCGGGTAGCAGCGAAAGCAAAGATAAAAATAAGGTACTGGAAAATGTCGCCATTGATAATGACGGTACGCCACCACGTGAGCGGGAACCGTTTAACCCGATAGCCCGTTTTCTGAATAACGCACTTTATGGTGCCGAAGATGCCCGCCGTAATGTCAATGAAGATACCCAGGTATTGCTGGATCACGCGGTTAATAACGGGACGGCAGATAAAGTGACCTTACGAGGCAGTGCCGGACGCCTGACAGGCTATTACCATCTCTCTGCTCAGGAAACCGAGACATCTACAGAACAAGGTATAACGAAAAAAGTTGTACTTTTTATTCATGGTTCTGGCTCATCAGCGGAAGAACAAGCCGATGCTATCCAGCTTCACTACCAAAAACAGGGTATTGATTTGCTGGCGGTCAACATGCGGGGTTATGGTTCCAGTGACGGACATCCGAGTGAAAAAGGGTTATATCAGGATGCCCGCACAATGTTCCACTATCTGGTAAATGATCGTGGCATCAAACCAGAAAATATCATCATCCATGGCTACTCAATTGGAGGCCCGATTGCGGCAGATCTGGCCCGTTATGCAGAACACAGTGGACAGCCAGTATCCGGCTTGTTACTTGATCGCCCAATGCCGAGTATGACCAAAGCCATTACAGCCCATGAAGTAGCAAATCCTGCTGGGATCACCGGGGGACTGGCAAAAGCGGTGAATGGTCAGTTTTCAGTGGAGAAAAATCTGCAAGGTATCTCGAAACAGACCCCAATCATGTTGTTGACCGATAATGAAGGATTGGGGGCTGAAGGTGAAAAACTGCGTTCCAGACTCGTCGCAGAAGGTTATCAGGTGTCGGGTGAACAGACTCCCTATGACCATATCGCCAGTAATCGGTTAATGAACAAATATGCTGAGCAGATTGTGTCTGGTCTGTTCTCTGTAAAAGAGCAGCCTGATGATCCAGTGGAATTAAGAGGCGCCAATGACAAGCTGAAACATGATGTTGAGGCTATTGATGGGGCGAAAGTTCCTCTTAACGATAACGCCTCAGAAGGTAGTGATCGGATAGTTAACAACCAACAGGTTGGATCCTGGGAGCAGGTGGTTGTTAAGCCACAGGGGGAAGGTGGCGAAAGCCGCTTTGATGGTCAGATTATCATCCAGACAGAAAATGATCCGACAGTCGCCAAAGCGGCGGCGAGTTTGGCAGGTAAACACCCTGAGACCAGTGTTGTTGTCCAGCTTGATGCAAATGGTGAGTATCGTGTGGTTTACGGTGATCCTGCTAAATTGTCTGGCAAATTACGTTGGCAGATTGTCGGACATGGGCGTGATGAACCAACTCAGCATCTGACTCTCATGGCGGGATACAGCGCTGACGAATTAGCACTGAAACTGAAACAATTCAGTATAAACTTCAAACAGGCGGGAATACCGGAACATATCAGCCTTGTGGGCTGTTCATTGATCCGCGATGATAAACGTGACGGTTTCGCCCGACGCTTTATTTCAGCACTTGATGAGCAGGGGATCCGCACGACAGTGTCAGCACGCAGCAGTGAAGTTGCAGTAGACAGCATTGGCCGTAAACATACCCGTGACGTTCAGGGACAATGGGTTCATAGGCTGGTAGACAACAAAATTGTGTTCGGCTGGAATGACAAAGGAGAGGTGGAAACTCATTCTGAACGGATCCGCCGCGGCATCTCTGAAAACGATATTACTCTGTCCCGTGTGGGGTACAGCAATGTAGAGGCCAAACCGCAAGGAGCGATTGCAGAAAACATCGAAACATTCCATGCGCCGAAGCCGTATGAGAATGACAAGGCAATGCAAAATAATAATGCACCGAATGCAGTATCTTCTAACCAGCATCTGAGCTACTCCGGCAATATTCAGGTACAAGTAGGGGATGGAGAATTTACTGCTATCAACTGGGGAACCACGAATGTCGGGATAAAAGTGGGAACAGGCGGCTTTAAATCTCTGGCTTTCGGTGATAACAATGTGATGGTTCATCTGGGGAATGGTGACAGCAAACACAGCGTCAATATTGCAGGTTATCAGGCATTTGAAGGTGCACAACTGTTTGTGGGTAACCGAAACATCAGCTTCAACCTGGGACGTAGTAATGATTTGATTGTGATGTTGGAAAAAGCCATTCCGACACCGCCATTGGTTAACCCATTTGATGGTGCGGCACGTATTTCCGGCGTATTGCAAAATATTGCCGGCTCACAAGGTTCATCGGATTGGCTGACAGAGCAGGATCAACAATGGAGTCTGGAAGGGGCGAAGAAGTATGTCAGCGATCTGTCTGGCCTCGATCTGACCAGCAGTGTCAAATATGAAACCCTGACTGAGCTCAACGCAGAGAATGAGCGTAGCAGTCGTGGTCTGAAAAGCGATCTCGAAAGTACCCTGAACAAAAAATACAACCAATGGCTGGGGGGAGCGGGTAATAAACCTGAAGCGGGAAGCCTCAGCCGGGCAGATAAGTTCCGGCAGGCAAATGAGAAACTGGCTTTCAACTTTGCCGTTGGTGGGCAAGGCGCTGATATTCAGGTGACAACCGGCAACTGGAACTTCATGTTTGGTGACAATATTCAATCGATACTGGATACCAATCTGGGTTCACTGTTTGGTTTGATGACTCAGCAATACACCTCAACAGGTATGGCAAAAACCACCTTTACGTTCAGTCCGACGGATCTGCCACGTCAGATCAAGAACAAGCTATTGGGAAATCTTGCTGGCGTCAAAGCTGATACTACATTGGCAGATATTTTTGGTGTCGATTACACACCAGATGGACGCATTGTTTCCCGTTCCGGTCAACCCGTGGATGGTGTTGCTATTTTGCGAGAAATGCTGGAGATCATCGGGGAATTCAGTGGTGCTCAACTGAAAGCATTCACTGATCCGGACAAATTACGCGATGGCTTAAAAGCGGGGTTAAATACGGGTGCTGATGGTATTAAAGCCTTCGCAGAAAACCACGGATTGAAAGCGAAAGCGCCTGTTGACGCAGAGGAAGGCAAAGTATCCCTGAGTGAAGGTAATAAGCTAGCTGAGCAAACCGAAGCTGAACGCCCAGAACGTGCATTTGGATTTAACGCTCTGAACCTGCCAAACTTGTTTGCGACTTTATTCAATCAGGATAAACAGGCTGAGATGAAATCTCTGGTCACTAACCTGAAAGAGAACCTGACCGCCGATTTGTTGAACATGAAGGACAAAACGTTTGACTTCCTGCGCAACAGCGGTCATCTGCAAGGTGACGGTGATATTCACATCTCCCTCGGTAACTACAACTTTAACTGGAGTGGTGACGGTAAAGATCTTGGTGCGTATCTGGGAGATAACAACAACGTCTGGGGCGGTCGTGGTGATGACGTCTTCTACTCTGTAGGAACCTCCAATATTTTCACCGGTGGTGAAGGTAATGATATGGGCGTTCTGATGGGGCGTGAAAATATGATGTTTGGTGGTGCAGGCAATGACGTTGCTGTGCTGGCCGGACGCATTAACTACGCTTACATGGGGGATGGTAATGATCAGGTCTTTGCTTTCGGTGAAGGTGGAGTGATTCAAGGCGACAAAGGACGCGATTATATCGTGGCGTCTGGTAACTTCAACCGTATTGATGCCGGTGAAGATCAGGATTATGTCGTCACTATTGGTAATAACAATCAGGTGGATTTGGGAGAGGGTGACGACTTTGCGATCGTATTTGGTAACTATAACCAAATTGATGGCAACAGCGGCAGTAACTCTATCAAACTGATGGGATATCATGCGGTAATCAATGGTGGTACGGATAATGATCATCTGATCGCCGATGTGGTTTCCAAGTTCAGCCAATTTAATGGTGGTGACGGCGATGATCTGCTGGTACTGGGTGGATATCAGAACCGCTTTAAGGGAGGAACGGGTGTCAATAGTTTTGTGGTTAGCGGGAATGTCATTGATAACGTGGTTGAAGATATCAAACAAGGTGACAAGATCGTTTTCAACGATATCAACTGGCAAAACTTGTGGTTCCAGCGTAGTGGCTACGATTTGGTTCTGTTGACCAACCGCAATGTCCGGGATAGTTCGGTACAGGGGCAGTTTGAAACGGTAGGCTCTGTGACCTTCAATAATTACTTTAATGGTAATCGTGCGAATATTGTTACCTTGATGGGCGATAAAGATGCACAAGGTGAACGCGAATATAAAGCCCTGTCTGACAATGCTGTAGATACGTTGGTGCAGGCGATGAGCGGATTCTCCCCGAATATCGGTGCCAGCAGTTTTATTGACTCGTTTGATAGCCAGACGAAGTCAACCATCATCACAGCTTGGACTGATACGACAAACGGGAAGTCTAAACTGGCCTGATGGCGGGCTGGATTTGATTTTTCAGATTTTCTCATTAATAAAAATGGCTCACAGTAGTGGGCCATTTTAGTTTACTGACAAAACCATGATTCAAAATTAAATGTAATATAAATTCATAATATTTATAAAATATACTGTATTTGTTGTTTTTTATGGAGTTTTATTCTGATAAATGTCTTTTTATAAATTTGAGCTGTCCTTTGGATAATATCAGTAAGTTTATATATAATTGGCATCTAAATGTTCATAACTTTTAAGCAGTAGCTATATGGCACAGACTAAACATGAAATATTTTATCCTAGCAGTCATGGTGAAGTTCCAATACGAACTATAGAGCGAGATGGTAGAATATTGTTTTGCTTTCTTGACGTTATTAGAGTTTTAGTGAAGGATAACGTAAACCTTGATAAATATAATAAATCTTCCAGAACAAAAAGAAAGGGGTTTAGTGGTCTATTAAGCAAGTTATCTTCTGTTTTGAAAGAAAAAGATAGAGTTATAATAACATTAGATAAAAGAAATGAATTCGAAGCAAATTTCGACTTTTATGTCACTGAAGCAGGTCTGTACCGAATCGTTACAATTGATGAAAGTGAAGCTGCTTTACGATTTCAAGACTGGGTATTTGAAGATGTTTTGCCTTCAATCAGAAAATATGGTGTTTATCCTCCACCAAAGGAAGGTGCATCTGAACTAAGCACTTTGGTGTCTTTACTTCAACAAAATGTAAATTTACTAGCGAGCTGTATTTGAAATTAAAGAACTACCATCATAATGAGAGGGAATTTGCTTTGAATACCGTGGAAAAAGGAAACAAATTTGAAAATGAAGTTTTCTTGTTGATTCAAGAATATGTGAACAGTGGGAATACTTGGTTAAATCCTAATTTATGCACATTCCATCAGAAGAAGCCTTATTCTTCTAAAGAACGAGAAAGTAATATAATTGTAGATATTTCGATTGAATGCTTTATAAAAGGTAAAGAAAAATATTCGCAATTAGTTATCATTGAATGTAAAAATTATTCTAGCTCAATACCTGTTGACGATATAGAAGAGTTCAATTCAAAAATGAGACAAATTGTGGGCTCTAATGTTAAAGGAATGTTTTTCAGTAATTCAGAATATCAGAAAAAAGTGTCTTTACTGTAGCAAAAAATACAGGTATTGCACTTGCACGTATCCTACCTGATTCAAAAATAGAATGGATTTTAGAACGCAAACCGATTTCTGTAAACAAAATCGTACGTGAAAAAGAAGATTCTTCTATATCTATAGAAGCTCTACTCAATCCAGATTTTATAGCTAATTCACAAAATATCTTTAGTTATTATGATGGTCTTTTTACATCTTCCTTTATAGATTTATTTAATAAATTTATTTTTAATGGAACAAAAATTGAAAAATATATTAACCATGGAAAAGTAAAGATTGCAAAAAATAGAACACACAATAATTTAATTTATCTCGGTTACAATGAATTAGATAAAATCACTTTATCTTTATTGGACAAATCATCTTGTAATAATTCTGTGTCTCCCATAGATCTTACGAAATTGATGTCTTACATGAAAGAAATATATAGTGTAAACTTTATCTTTACAGAAGATTTAGGTAAGCATGACATTAAAGGACTAGTGCTAGGTTGCATGGATTTGAAGAACAATGTTATTAAAATTAGTAATACGTTAGAAACTAATTCACATCGCTGGAGATTCACATTAGCACATGAAATTGGTCATTATATTCTTCACTCTAAGTTTATCTCTAAACAATATAAAATATATAATGAATATGAAAAAAACTTCTTGGCTTTAAGTAATAATGAATTGATGGATAAAACTATTTGGAAAAAGCTAGAGTGGCAAGCAAATATGTTTTCTAATTGTATGTTAATGCCTAAGTCTGATACTTTTCGTATTGTTGAAAGATTGATAGGAAAATTAAATATTAAAAATTTCAGTAATGGGATTATATATGTGGATGATCAGATATGTAATATTCATAATTTCAATTGTATAATTTCAAAGTTAAAAATAACATTTAATGTGTCTGCTTCAATTGCAGCAATTCGTTTAAGACAACTAAGAATATTAAATGATGTTAGAACAGTAAATACACAGAATATGCTTAGTGCTCCATTACCCTGTGTTCCACGCAGGGGTAAGGAATACTCCTATCATTTTGAAAAGTTATATAGTATGACTGTTGGAAGATTACTGGAAAAGTGCTATTTTTTTATTCTGGAATTTGCTTTCATTAAGTTTCATTAAATAAATGGAGTTTGTCGCCATGTTAAGAATAGGGTTATGTATTCAACGTGTTGATAGACTCTAAATACAACATTCTCTTTCGATAACAGTCCCGATGACTTTGTCATGTATTTCCAGCGATTTTGAATAACCGAGTGTTTTACGGTTCAACCTTTTAATTCGATTTCGTAGGAGCTGCGTAAATGTTTTTCCAACGAGGGGTTTATTCGTCGGTAACATATTGTCAGCTTTGAAATTGTCTGTGCAACAGAAGACTACGTTGAATCGAGAGGGCTTTTTTAAAAGTCTTTTGCGCGTTTTCTTATTTCGTTTTCCGAAAGTATGTGCAATGATGCGCTTTAGCCGCGATTCCCAAGCATACCATAGCCAACGTTGTTGCTTTTTGTTTCCAACAAAAGACTCCATTTCGTCAACTTCGCAGATAAGATGAATTTCCATGTTATCCAAAGGGAACGTTATTACACATCGTGGGCAGAGTTTTTAAAGTGCGAACAATAGCATTAATGTTGATATGTAATGTCCGGGCTGTATCCCGAATACCTGTATTATTCATGGTGAGATCAATGATCTGTTCTTTAATTCCGGCCTGGCAGGCACGATAGGAATAGTCAAGTTAATACATACCCACAACTGGGAATACTAAACTGATTTGACGGTTTTATTAACTAAATATGATTAACGAAAATGGCTCACATCAGTGAGCCATCATTCTTTTACCATCAATTTAAAAATAACACCGTCATTATTATCTGATGATTGATTAGATATGAGCTATATATTTTTTATAAGTAATATAATTAAAAATATTATCAGATGTTTTTTATGTCATTTGAGTGGGAGTATTGGGACTAAGTATGGTGGTTAAACAGACTTTGTAATTTAACTATATTGATTTTAAACGTAAAAACGGGGTACTTTCCAATTGATAATTTCTGTCTGCTGGCTAACTTATTTTTATGTATCAATCTAATAAATTGACCAGATTAAATATCATCGATTTCAATTTATTCTTGAAATATTCATTTTTTAAATCTATTTAAATACTGATGCTCAGTTACGTTTTGTAACTGGGTTTTTTTATCTTCAATTTTGCATTTATTCCGGGATTTATTTATGGGAAAACCATTTTGGAGAAGTGTTGAATACTTTTTTACAGGAAATTATTCCGCCGATGATGGTGATAATAATATCGTTGCCATCGGATTTGGTGGTCAAATACATGCTTATGGCGGTAATGATCATATTACATTAGGCTCTATTGGTGCTTCGGTTTATACCGGTTCAGGTAATGATACCGTCGTTGGTGGCTCTGCCTACCTGAAAATTAGTGATACTACTGGCAATCTGAATGTCAAAGGTGCGGCGGGATATGCGGAAATCAATAAAGAAGGGGAAGGAACAATTACTTTCTCTGGTGGGGCTGGTGGGGTAGTTATTCAGCATGATGGGTATTCTGGTAATGTGCACTATTCAGGGATAGCAGCTTATAATGATTTATATCGTCGGGGAAACAGCGGAGACATTATATTTGAAGGGGGGGGCGGTTATAACCATCTCTACTCAGATGTCACCCACGGCAATATTCATTTTATCGGAGGGGGAGGTTATAACCAAATTACCCGTAAGGGACTGGCTGATTGTTTCAGTGGTGAAGGCATTGCTTACGCAAAAGCAGAAGAAATTGTACTAACCACCGCAACGATGGGAGGAAACTGGATTGAAGAATCACAGAAAGTCATTGGTGTTAAATCCACGCGAGACATAAATACCTATCTATTTGCATTTGCTGATGAGGAATATACAAAAGTTAATAAAATTCATCTTCATAATGATCCTAAAACGGGCAGGCTGAAATATTACACCACGTCTTGGTATAAAAAGGGAAATCATCTCAAAAATCTGGCATCTCAAGATGTTTCTGACTACGGTGGTTATCAAGTGGTCGATATTGATGGTGCCTATACCTTGTCAAATCTGACGGTTGAACAACACCAGCCATTTACGGTACATGCGATGGAAAGTGAGCTACCGGAAAATGAATGGGTAACGTATGCCGGTGGTGTCCAGATCGCAGCGGAAAACATTACTTTGTCGGATGCCCGAATGGGCGGTTATGCGGTTTCAACGGATGGTTCGACCGTTGCTGTCAAGCCGGTGAAATCCAACCGGATGGAAAATACCTATCTGTACGCCAAAGTGTTGGAAGGATACACCAAAGTTGTGGTCGTGCAACTAACTAATGATCCTAAAACTGGTGAGCTGAAATACATTGCCACACCTTGGTATAAAGCCGGTGATCAAACAGCAGATATAGCAAATCAATTTGTTGATATTCGTTCTGGCTACAAAGTTCTCGGTAAAGGCAGTTACACACTCAGTGATGTCCATTACAGTGTAAATACTGTCCGTGTGACTTCTGAGCGGATTGACAATATACATGAGTTCAGTGAACAGGAATTGTTATCCCAAAAACAGGATGACAGTCACGGTGATGTCCGGTTTGAAGGTGCAGGCGGCGGCAATGTTATTAAATCCAATGTGGCCCGTGGCAATGTTTACTTTAAGGGCGCAGGGTTGGCCAATGTGATTCTGCATAATTCAGAAACCGGTGACACTGAGTTTGATGGCGCTGGGGCTGCCAATGTTATTTTCAAGAAAGGCAGAAAAGGGCAACTGCGTTTCAATGGGGGCGGTTTTGCTAACGTTATCACCCATATCAACCTATCTCCTGCCCTTTCATTACAGGCTCCTTATGACAGCCAGACTAAAGTTGTCGCTCTGGGCGGCGCCAATATCCTGACCCGAAAAGGGGAGGGTCAGGTTTTTGCCGTCATGGGCGGTGGGGCCAATGTATTGACCCATATCGGGCAGGGAGAAACCACCGGTGTAATGATGGGCGGGGCCAATATCCTGACCAAAGTGGGGGACGGAGAGACTACCGGCATGATGTTCGGTGTCGGCAATGTGCTGACCCATGTCGGTAACGGCAGAACGCTGGGGGCGATGGGCGCAGCAGGCAATGTCTTTACCAAAGTAGGGGATGGTGAAACTGTCGCCGCCATGCTGGCCGTCGGTAATATCTTTACCCATGTCGGCCAGGGGGATGCGTACGTCATGATGGCCGGCGGGGGCAATATCTTTACCAAAGTGGGGAATGGCCAGGCTCTGGCGCTGATGGTGGCCCTGGGCAATGTCTTTACTCATGTGGGGGATGGCCTGAGTGTCGCGCTGATGGTGGCCAAAGGCAATATAGCGACGAAAGTGGGGAACGGTGAAACCCTCGCCGCCATGATAGGAACTGGTAACAGCATGATCCACATTGGTGATGGCAATACCTTTGCCGCGATGTTGGGTGAGGCGAATGTTTTGACCAAAGTTGGTCGTGATCTGACGGCGGCGTTGATGATAGGCCAGGTTAATATTTATACCCATGTGGGTAACGGCACCAGTGTGGGGCTGTTTGTCGGCAAGGCCAATATCATGACAAAAGTCGGTGATGGCACAACGCTGGCGGCGATGTTTGGTCAGGCCAATATCCTGACTCATGCCGGTCAGGGCATGACGGGGGTATTGGCCCTGGGTGAAGCCAATGTGGTGACGAAAGTCGGGCATGATTTTCTGGGGGTTGTCGCGGCAGCCAAGGCAAACGTGATAACTCATGTCGGGCAGGCCATGACAGCCGGTTTATTGTTAGGTAAAGGCAATATCCTGACGAAAGTGGGCGCGGGGACAACAGCCGGCCTGCTGGTTTCTCAATTTGGCAATATCATGACCCATGTGGGTGACGGCAATACGGTGGGATTTGCTAAAGGTCATTTGAATATTCTGACCAAAGTGGGCGCGGGGCTGGTTGTCAATGCCGCGTGGGGGGATGCCAATAGCATGACCCACGTGGGGAAAGGCAATCACTATAGCTTTGCCAAAGGGAAAGCCAATATCGTTACCAAAATTGGGGACGGGCAGACGGTCAGTATTGTGCAGGGAACAGCCAATATCCTCACCCATGTGGGCAAGGGGGAGGATTATATCGGTGCCTGGGGAAAAGCGAATATTATTACGAAAGTCGGCCAGGGGCGCCAAGTTACGCTGGCGAAAGGTGATGCCAATATCGTGACACAGGTGGGGCAGGGCGACAGCTTCAGCGCCTTGTGGAGTCAAAGCAATATCGTCACCAAAGTTGGCGATGGGATGCAGGTTATCGCTGCAAAAGGTAAGAGTAATTTCACGACCAGCGTGGGGAATGGCTTAAGTGTCGTGGCCACCCACGGTGATTTGAATGTGAATACCAAAATCGGTGACGGTGTTTCTGTCAGTGTGGCGTGGGGGCAATTTAATATCAACACCAAAGTGGGGGACGGCCTGGTTGTTTCGGTAATGAAAGGGACAGGCAATGCCAATATCCACGTGGGCGACGGGATGAACATCCACGCCTCCTATGCTCGCAATAACGTTGCGGTTCAAATCGGTAATGGTGATTTTTACAATCTTGCGCTGGCTTCCAGTCACACCGAAAGCCATACATTGGCAACGATGTTCAGTGAATTAAAACAGACGTTATTGGGCGTGGCGGGCAGTCAGGGCATTAATTTTCTGGTATATGGCGATGAGGCAAATTCATCCGGCAGTTACCGGGGACGTGGTGCCATTAATCTGCCGGAAGTCAATGCGCTGAACGGTTTCAAACTGACTGAAATGGCGGAAGTCAGGTCAGATTTAGCTACGGATTTGCAGGCTTCGGTGAATCAGCTCAATACGCCGGACGTCAGCAAACTGAAAAACATCATGAATGCCGATGAACAGCCGCTGAAAACACAAAAACCCAATCTGATTATCAATGGTGACTTTGAAGCGAGAGAGCTAGGTTGGGCATCTGCCGAGGGTATGGAAGCTCAGTATTCCGCCGACACTTATGGCTTGAGTAACTATGGACACGGTAAATATGTCACTGAGCTGGATGCGAATACGAATACCACTATTTATCAGCAGCTCCGGCAACTTGAAGCGGGTGAAATCATCACCCTTGATTTTGATTTTGCCAGGCGTGCAGCCAGTACTGATGATAACGGTCTGGAAGTCCTCTGGAATGAGCAGGTGGTTTTCTCATCTTCTAATGATGAAATCACCTGGCAACACAAGCAACTGGTGTTGGTTGCGCAGGCGGGCAGTAACCGGCTGGCGTTTAAAGGCACCGGTAACAGTGATGGCAGTGGTTATATTCTGGACAATATCGTTGCAACCTCAAATCGTTCTGACAGTGCACAAGTGAAACGCACGTCACAAATGTCGGTGGCGGGTGATGTGCTGCATGATAAGGCAAACGCAGAAGCAGACCGTCAACGTCTGATGCGGGAAAAAGAGAAACAACGGGCGGCAATTGCAGAAACACAATCTCAGTTAGAGGCGACTGATTTTTATGCCCTGAACACCAACGGACTGTCACAGCTTAGTGCTATCAAGGAAGAAGAGCAGGCTGTGACGGATGAATTGCTGGCAAAAACCATAGCACTTGACAGTCTGAATAACCCAACATACGCAAGCTATCAGGGAGAATCAGGGGCACAGTGGCGTCAGGATTTTGCTGGCGGATTATTGGACAACCTTCAGACACAACTGGATAGGGAAAAAGAAACGGCAGGACAGCAACTGGATAATGCACTTTCCACTATTTTAAAACAACAGGATCAGATAGAAATCGCGCTGGATAAATCAGAAGTCAATGTCGCTAAATCTAAACAGGATCAACTGAATGCGCAGAAAGATGTTGCGGATGCTCAGGCTAAGGCAGAATACCGGAAAGAAGAGGCATTGACACAACAGAAACAGGCTGAAAAAGCCGCACAGAATAGTTATCAGACTCTTCAGGAGATTGAGGCTGAGGTAGAAACCACAGCGAAGGACAATGCGCATAAACCGAACTTTACCAATGCTGGCAGTGGCCGGTCAGGTAAAGCCTATGAAGCAAAAGGCGCCGGTAATACAGCCAGCCATATTGGCTCTGGTTCCTTAATGCAGGGACTTGGCACTTTCAGCCAGAAGTTGCAAGAGTCAGATAAGGATTTGTCTGCACTTGCAGATGCTAAACAAGCTGTCGAACGTCTACAGATCAATGCAGGTCTTCGTGCCGGGCATACGAACACCATTCATGTGCCACGGCCATTACACACACCGCAGTCATCACATCAATCAAATAATAGTCATTCGTCTGTTGGCGTATTTGAACCGATAACCAATGTATCAGGATCGGAAAACCGAAAAGAACAACCTATTTCCGGTCTGGATTTGACTGGGCTGAAAGCGTTGGGAAGGACAGATCCCCGTTCAGGCAGCACCTCTCAAGTTGCACAAAGCAGTCAGAGTTCCCAGCAAAATGGAGCGACATATCCTTTTATTGCTGCAAGGGCGGCGAAAGTAGCGGATATCTACCGTTGGTTGAGCAAAAATAATGATCGGAGCGGAGAGCTTTCACAAGATAACTACATTCCTGTACCGGGCGGTGAACGTGTTGATATTGAGATAAATGACAACATCAGGTATGAACTGACTCACTTTATTGAGAATTTTTTTAATGTTATTCGACACACCATCCCTAAAGATCAAATTGCACCGCTGGCGAAGTTGTTTGTTGATTCCACCATTGATTTTGACTGGGATAAGCGCGTTCAATTTATGACTAAATTGGAACGTTTTGGTTATAGCTTTGAACCCCCTCATGGTGAGAAAAGTATTGTTTCATTCTGGTCAGGCCTGGAGTTCAGTGCCTACCGCTATGTACTGGATGCTGCGCAGAAAGATGGTAAAAAAGTGGTTTACGATATTGATGTGAAAGGGAACGTACTTGCTCTTGAACTCAATCGGAAATTGCAGGATTGGGTCAATATTTCTCTTGATCCTGATGACTTAAAACAACAAAACCTGCACGCTGCCATTAATGAAGCTGCACGAAGTAATATCGGATTCTGGAGTTCTATTTATGCGACCGGTGCACGTGACGATATTTATGTCATTGTGCCGGGAGGGTTGCGTTTAAAGAATTTCTTCTGGAATGTTGAATTGCCTGTATTGCGTCAATTGCAACGTGAAGGACTGGTCAATGAAATTCGCTTGCTGGATAAACCAGTATATTACTACCGGGACAAGCCATTGGAATCCATTGGCCGTAGATTGACTGATGCCGGTGTCAGAGTAAAAATACGTTTTGATTCACTGAGCACGGCTGAGCAGAAAAGCTATCTTGAACAAGATCCTGATGGTTACCACGCCAATTCACTGATAAATCTGGATATCAAGTTGAGTGCTATCGATAGCATGTTAAATCAAGCGATTCCATTCTATCGTTTACGGACTGAACGTAATATTTTGATACGCGAAGGCTTACATAACAGCTTTGAAGTTCTTCCCTGGGCGGAAAACCGATCTACTCTGTTTAAAACCATAAAAGTTGATAATCCGAAAGATCCAGCACAGATGAAAACCATCGAACATTTCATCTTTGCTAATTACCAAAACTATGAGCAACTCCCTGCTGAGTTGCGGCTGGTGGAAAATCATATTATTTCCCTTGAAGGAGGTCATACCCGTATTCTCGCGGAAAAAGCGGATGGTGTCTGGCGTTATTTGCCTGACATCAATTTGATGTCAGGTGATGAGTTACAGAAAAAGGCTTATGTTAAAGGTAAGCCACTGGGGGAAAGTTACCGCAAGGTGATTGAAGCACTGCGTGCTTATGAGCAAGTCCTCCTGGAAAAGCCGGATTACTCACTGGATGCCATTGAAAAATTAACTGATTTACACCAACAGGTGGAAGGTTATTTGCTTGGGCATTCTGAATCTGGGCGGGCACCAGCGATGAAACTGCTGCTTTCCCAAATTAACACACGCCTGACGGAATCATTGGTACTGGCAGAGCCGACATTGAGAAGCTCAGGCCAAGGTGGTTTCAGTGAATTGTACAACAAACTGGATAACGCCAATCTCAAGGATAGCAAACATCTCTATCTGGATGCACAGGGCGATTTTGTGACACGTGGTCAGTTCAGTTTGCATATTTCCAGAAATACCGCTGATGCCGGGCTGCAACAGGTTATGACAGCCGTGACCAAAGAGTATGGTCAAGATGTCACAAATGCGGTCTTTTCCAAACTTTCGCCCCGTGATCTGGCGAAAGATGGCCGGGGCATTGATATAGCTGGCTTGAAAAAAGTCCATCTGGAGATTGAACAGCATTTATCCCCTGTCAGTGCAACACTGTATGTCTGGCGGCCAAGTGAGTACAGCACCCTTGGCCATGTAGCATTGCAAATTGGTCAGGGACGTGTTCAGGTCAATGCAGATGATGCCAAGCATTTGAATGAAATAAATTATGTCAGTTGGTGGCCGGCAGGGAGTAAAACGGTCGATATACGCGAGATGTTTGATATCTCAACACAAGATCAACCGGATCTGCGGCTTCGTTGGTATGACCTTAGTCAACCCGCTTTTCAGGCTCCAACGTTAACATTCGATGTTGAGGCTGAAGAGGGCGACGATTTCGGGTTGGTTGATGGTTCTGCTGAACTGAAAGAGTTTATTGAAAAACTGAGAATAGCCAAAGGGGTCGATGCAAAATTCAAGGATGTCAGTGAAAGTTTTGCGATGGTGGCCCTTGCTAATCCTGAACTGCTTAAGTCTGCTGAAATACCGGAATATATTTATCGGCCATTTCTTGCGCAATGGGCTGATCCCGGTATAGATATGCACGAAATCGGCCGGAATTTTGCCGAAACCTTACGTATGGCAGCGCAAAGGCAGACATCTAAACGTATGGAAAGTGCAATTGCCGACGTCATGCATCAATTTGCTGAAAGAGAGCTGGCAGAAATTACCGATTTCAAAAACAGGAAAACTGAACCTGCTCGGGTATACCGCATCAATCTGGAAGGGCTTGATGTGGCAGCAATGCAGGCTGAATGGAATAAAATCAGCAGTGATCCGGATGCCCGTTATCAGTTACTGTCCAAGAATTGTTCCAGTGTCGTTGCTCGTATTCTCAAGGCGGGAGGCGCGGAGAAAGTGCTCGGCAAGACCTGGCGACCAACCTTTGGTGTCTGGACACCAAATGATCTGTTTGACTTCGGTCGGTCATTGCAGCAAGCAGTTCATATTGAACGAGTTAAACAAAAACATCTTCGTCTCAATGGAAAGCCATTTGAAGCAATTCTGAATAATGAAACCAATGAGTATGAACTGGAGAGAGTTGCTATCTCAAACGATGGATCGTTACCGCGTGAGAGAGAACCGCGTAATCCATTGACTTGCTTCATAAACAATGAACTGTATGGTGCAAAAGAAGAACGTCGCCGGATCAGTCAGGAGGTACAAAACAAGATCAATTTGGCAGTAAACCAGGGTGTTGCACAAAAAGTTACCTTACAGGGTGAAATCGGGCGCTTAGAAGGTTATTACTATCGGGTACAAAGTAATCGTGAGCAAAATAATCAGGCACAAAGTTCGTCACATACAAGCATGACAAATAAAGTTGTGCTGTTTATCCATGGCTCCGGTGCGTCCGTTGAAGAGCAAACGAGTAAAATTCAGCCGCATTATCAACAACAGGGTATTGATATGCTCTCGGTCAATATGCGGGGTTACGGCACCAGCGATGGCTATCCGGGGGAATCAGGCATGTATCAGGATGTACGTACTATGTTCCGTTATCTGGTTAATGATCGTGGTATTAAGCCGGAAAACATCATTATTCACGGTTATTCAATGGGAGCGCCAATTGCGGCAGATCTTGCTCGTTACGCTGACAGACAAGGTATGGCTGTTTCCGGTTTACTGTTAGACAGGCCGATGCCAAGCATGACTAAGGCGATCACTGCTCATGAAATACCGAATCCCTCTGGCCTTACTGGTGTATTGGCAAAAGCGGTTAATGGTAAATTTTCGGTAGAACAGAATCTACGGGGGATTTCGAAGCAGACGCCAATTATGTTGCTGACCGACAATGAAGGTTTAGGTAATGAAGGTGAAAAACTCCGTACCAGATTAATGACAGACGGTTATAACATTTCCGGGGAACGAACTTATCATGGTCATGAATCTAGTTATCAATTGATGAGTCAGTATGCCGATAAAATTGTTTCTTACCTGTCTGGCCCCAATCAGCAAGTACAGGAAAATACTGTTCTTAAAGGCATCAAGAGTGATTTGAGACGCTATATGCAGGCACTGAAACCTCAGATTGATGAAGTGGGCATAGAGCGCGATCTGCGTGTGACGAAGGATTTCCTGTCGGGTTACAAACATAACCATGCTGAGCGTATTGTGGATGGCTTCCATTCAGATATGGACATCAAACAACTGGTGGATCTGTTGGTCAAAGGGAACTGGACAGCGGAGCAGAAAGGGGCATTGGCATGGGAAATTGAAAACCGGGTACTGAAAATTACTCTTTGGCCAAAAACAGAGAAATATAGCCGGCTGTTTCGTGATATTACTTCCACTGGCGCAGTAGATCCTAAGGCAAGTGAACATCTAGCGCCACAATTGCTACTGCTGAATTTGTCCAATGATGGTTTTGGCGGACGCTGTGTACCGTTATCTAAATTAGTTCTGCTGGCAAAACAGCTTGAAAATGACGGTCAGGAAAATGTTGGCCGTGACTTGTTGAATAAACTTTACTCTGCCGCTTCGGTACTCAGCCATCCAGAGTTGTATTCCGAAGTTGAACAAGCCAACGCCAGTAAGTTATTGGGTACATTGTCTGCACTCTATGCCAGAGATCCGATGTTAGACAATACTTTCAAGGTATGGAAAGAGAAACTGCACGGTGAGAAGGCTCTAACCGTAAAAGGTATGATTGAAAAAATCACTGCCACCAGTGTAGATGGTCAACCGATTCTGCTGGAGCTGGATACATTGGATCATGCAATGGCGGCATGGTCAAAAGGCAGTGGAGAGAACCGGATGTATGGATTCTATGATCCGAATGTCGGGATTGTGGAGTTTTCATCTGTGGAAAAATTCAGTAAATACGTTACACGTTTCTTTAGCCGTTCAGGCCTGAACATGGCAGAAGGCTATAAAATGTCCAAAAATGGTCAGAGGGAAAGAACTTTCGATCGTGTGATTGTGCTGAATGGTCAGACACTGGCATCTTATCGTCCGGTAATTGGCGACAAAACAACCATGAAAGATATTTTGGCAATGGAAATCTTTGATGGCTCACCAATGAGAAATACGCTGGAGAGACTTCGTCCATTGAATAACCAGGATGTCAATACGTGGGAAGTTGTTGATGTCTTTCCGAGATTAGAACGCAAAAAAATGCGTTTTGATGGTCAGGTCATTATTCAGCTTGAAGATGATCCTATTGTGGCCGACTCTGTCTCTTATCTGACCGGTAAGCACCCAAACGAGAGTGTACTTGTCCAGCTTGATATCAATGGCCAGTATAAGGTGGTATACGGTGATCCAAACTTGTTGAACGGTAAAATACGCTGGCAGGTTGTTGGGCACGGCGGTGATGATATTGATGGATTTAATCATACGACTCTAAGTGATTACACTGCGTCTGAGCTAGCGATGCGGTTAAAACAGTTTAAAAATAGCTTCCAATATGGAGGGGAGCTCAACCATATCAGTCTGGTAGGGTGTTCTCTGCTCAGTGATGATAAGCGGGATGGCTTTGCTTATCGCTTGATTTCAGCTCTTGATGAAAATGGGATCCGTACCACGGTATCTGCCCGTCGCACTGATGTTGTGATCGGTAAATCAGGGCGTAAGTATACGAAAACAGAACATAATACGCTGGAAAATAAGATCTTCGACAATAAAATCGTTTTGAACTGGAACGAGAATGGAGAATTGGAAGGTCATTCAGAACGTATACGCAATAATGTCTCTGAAAACGATGTTTCGCTTGCTCGTGTAGGCAATCTGCGTACAGATAGCAGAAAAAACCGGGCACGCGGGGTTATTACAGACAATACCGAAGTATTCCATGCACCGAAACAATATCAGTATGAGGATTACCCTGTCGAAATGACGTCCAATAACCCGATGAGTTATTCCGGTAATGTACAGGTACAGGCAGGAGACGGCGAATTTACAACCATTAACTGGGGAACTACCAACGTTGGTATTAAAGTCGGCACGGGTGGTTTCAAATCGCTGGCCTTTGGTGACAACAATGTCATGGTTCATCTGGGGAATGGTGACAGCAAACACAGCGTCAATATTGCAGGTTATCAGGCATTGGAAGGCGCGCAACTGTTTATCGGAAACCGGAATATCAGTTTCAATCAAGGCCGCAGTAATGATCTGTTGGTCATGATGGATAAATCCATCCCGACACCGCCGATGCTTAATCCATTTGATAGCGTCTCCCGCATATCGGGGATCTTGCAAAATATTGCCGGCTCATTCTCTGCCCCTGACTGGTTGTCTGAGCAGGAAGCACAGTGGACGGTAGAAAGTGTGAAGAAATATCTACAGGATATGTCAGGGCTTGATATGACCAGTAACGTGGATTATATGTCGCTGACTCAGATTGATTCCCAATATAAACGTAGTGGCCGTGGCCTAAAGAGTGATATCGAAAGCACACTGAATAAAAAATACAATCAATGGTTAAGTGGTGCGGGGAATAAACCTGGGCTAGGTAATCTCAGTCGGGCAGATAAGCTCCGGCAGGCAAATGAGAAATTATCCTTTAATTTCGCTGTTGGCGGGCAAGGTGCTGATATTCAAGTAACAACCGGTAACTGGAACTTTATGTTCGGTGACAATATCCAGTCAATTCTGGATATCAATCTTGGTTCACTGTTTGGTTTGATGACGCAGCAATACACCTCAACAGGAATGGCAAAAACCACTTTTACTTTTAGTCCGACGGATTTGCCTCGTCAGCTTAAAAACAAGTTGTTGAGGAACCTTGCCAGCGTGAATGCAGATACGACATTAGCCGATATCTTTAACGTGGATTATACATCGGATGGCGCTATTGTTTCCCGCTCAAATCAACCGGTGGATGGCGTTGCTATTCTGCGGGAAATGCTGGAAGTTATCGGTGAATTCAGTGGCAGCCAGTTGGAGGCATTTATTGATCCGGAAACACTACGTAATGGTTTGAAGACAAACCTGTCGGCAGGAGCAGATGGATTAAATTCTTTCCTTGAAAATCACGGAATCAAAGAAAAAGTGCCAACTGAGCAGGTGGAGCCAACTGAAAATGTTGGTGCTGTACCGACAGCAGAAGATGAGCACTCAGAGCGTCCATTCGGGTTTAACTTCCTGAACCTGCCAAACCTGTTTGCAACTCTGTTCAGCCAGGATAAACAGAAAGAAATGAAAGAGTTAGTTTCCAACCTGAAACAGAACCTGACTGACGATCTGCTACATATGCAGGAAAAAACGTTCGATTTCCTGCGCAACAGTGGTCATCTGCAAGGTGATGGCGACATTCATGTCTCTCTTGGTAACTACAATTTTAACTGGGGTGGAGACGGAAAAGATCTGGGCGCTTATCTGGGAGATAACAATAACTTCTGGGGTGGCCGTGGTGACGATGTTTATTACGCTTTAGGAACCTCCAATATCTTCACCGGTGGTGAAGGTAATGATATGGGGGTTTTGATGGGGCGTGAAAACATCATGTTTGGCGGCAAGGGTAATGATGTCGCTGTAGTTGCGGGGCGTATTAACTATGCCTACATGGGGGATGGAGATGATCAGGTCTTTGCCTTTGGTGAAGGTGGTGTGATCGAGACTGGCAGAGGACGTGACTATATCGTCGCCTCCGGTAACTTCAATCGCATTGAAAGCGGAGAAGGGCAGGATTACGTGATTACTATCGGTAACAACAATCAGGTTGATTTGGGTGATGGTCATGATTTTGCTACGGTTTTCGGCAACTATAACCAGATTGATGCTGGGGTGGGTAACGATACTATCAAGCTGATGGGTTATCATGCTCTGATCAATGGCGGGGCTGGTGATGATCACCTGATCGCGGATGTCATTGCTAAATTCAGTCAATTTGACGGCGGCGATGGTGACGATCTGTTGGTGTTGGGCGGATATCAGAACAACTTTAAAGGCGGCGCAGGGGTTAACAGCTATGTAGTCAGTGGAGATGTGATTGATAATGTGGTTCAAGATATCAAACACGGTGACAAGATCGTTTTCAACAATCTTAACTGGCAAGACTTGTGGTTCCAGCGTAGTGGCTACGATCTGGTTATGTTAACCAACCGTAATATTGAGGATACTTCTGAGCAAGGACAGTTTGAAGCAATCGGTTCGGTGACGTTTACTGACTACTTCAATGGCAACCGTGCGGACATTATCACACAAATGGGCAGTAAAGACGCACGTGGCGAACGTGAATATACGGCACTCTCTGCCAATGCATTAGATTCATTGGTTCAGGCAATGAGCGGTTTTGCGCCAGCAATTGGCGATAGTGGTTTTATTGATTCATTGGATAGACAAACTCAATCTTCTATCATGATGGCCTGGTCGGATACCACCACCGGGAAATCCAAACTGGCTTGATGGTTTTCTTAACTGAACTTAATTAATCAAAATGGCTCACCAATGTGGGTCATTTTTTATTTAACTTCAAATGGTTAATTTAATATGCTTATGTTTTTTTAACGGGACATTATGATGGTTTTAACAATAGAATTGCTTCGTCGGGATGAGATTAATTAAACCTTGAGGAGTTATAAACAGATGTTAGAGATTGCCCTTGAAGCGGTCAATATACTTCCCGTGATTTTATCTTTGTCAATGATTGTTATCAACATGCCTGGTTGCTGCCGGAAGGTTACATTGTGCTATTGATACAATAATGAAACCGTGGGATAGCGCTGCAATTTTGCCTTGTATTAAAGAAGCAGGTGGTGATTTTTGTACACTGAATAGTAGCCGGGAAAAGGTGATGTTTGGTGGTAGACTGGTATCGGCATGTAATTCAGAATTACTTGATCGGGTAGTGGAGAGAATGAATTCTTTTGTTACTGGTTAAGTTATTCAGAATTTTCTTAGTAAATAAATAGTCTATATTCTTAGGTCGTTTATTTTTTCTCAATTTAAATCCCCTTCATCTTTCAAATTATCATTTTATTGGTACATTTTGAAAGATGAAGAGATAAATTATTTGATAGTTATTTGATAGTGTTAAAACTGACAAACAAATGCTATATCATGACAGTTATTCTGGAAATCATCCCAAAAACCCGGTGGGTAACTATCAATATCGCTTTGTAACAGCGGGGGTTTATGCCATGTTAATTGTGTCAATCCTGCTTTATTGCACGCTTCTTTATGTTGTTCGTGACTCCATTGATACATGGTAAAAGGGCTGGGTGGGGTGGTAAGAAATTCTGCCTTGACGAGAGCGCCTTCTTTCCAGGGTTCTTGACTAAGAATATTGACGCGATAATTTATACAGTTTCCTTTTGCTAACCGATAGTCAGGATCAATGGTATAAGCGATAAGTTTACCATTAGGTGCTAGATTCTTTGCGACTGAACGAAACATCATTTCAAGGTCTTCAAGTGATAGCGCATTACAGAATAACCAAGCTGCAACTATCAGATCAAATTTTCCGAATGATTCCATATTGCAGGCATCTCTTACATGAAATTCGATATTATCACCGTATTGTTGCGATTTGCTTTTGGCAATCTCAATCATGTTATGTGATATATCGACCCCCACAACTTTTGAAGCACCGTGGTTTCTGAACAATCGGCTAAAAAGACCATATCCACAGGCTAAATCTAACACGGATTTTCCTTGTATATCCCCTGCCAGATTGAGGATAGTCCGAATTTCGATGTTGATTTGGGCGGCAGAGTCTGAAAAACTCTCATATAGATCTGCGATAGGATTATATACGTTTTTAGGATCCATGGTTTTTATCCTTTAATTAATATCAATTGAAGGGGGATGTTTTTCACTTGGTAAAAATGAAATTTATTATTGGTGTGGTTTTTCCTGATATTTATTTCGTCACAGAACATTAGTGTATAAATAATCATTTAGATATAATTATTTTTGTATTAGTTATATAGTTTAATAGGTATGGAAATAAAGATTTAATGAGCAGAATATTAAAAAATAACTTATTGGCGATAGTATTGAATATATCTTTTGTTGCTATCAACAGCGTTCAACCCACGTTTACAGGTGGGTTGATATGATGATTATTCTATTCCTAAAAATCGATGAATTACCCTGAGTACGGCTTCGGGTTTTTCTGCATGAACCCAATGCCCGGCACCAGCTATTACCCATGCGCTAGCTTTTGGGAATTGTCTGATAATATCCTGCCGATATTCCTCGGTAATGTAATCTGAATTTCCACCACGAATGAACAGGGCTGGTTTATGCCATGCCGGGATCATTTCCCAACTAATAATCTTTTCATATTCTTTTTGCAATACAGGCAGGTTGAATTTCCACTCTCCCTGGCGGAAGGATTTTAGCAAAAACTGGATCACGCCATCTTCCTGAATATTTTGTCGCATGATATCTGTTGCCGCCTGTCGGGTTTGTACCCCTGCTTCGGTCACTTTGTTCAGTGCTGTGAAAATGCCGTCATGTTGCCGAACTTGATAAGCCACAGGTGCCATGTCAATGACGACAATCTTTTCAATTCGTTCCGGGGCAATCGCTGTCATACTCATCGCAATTTTGCCACCCATAGAATGTCCTATGATGATAGCCTTCGGCACATTTAGTTCATCAACAAATAGTTCATCAACAAGTAGTTCATCAAGAAGTGCTAAAACATCCTGAGCCATATCGTGGTAATCCATATTTTCCGATCGGGGAGAAATACCGTGATTGCGCACGTCAATTTGAATAACCGGATAATATTGCTGTAGATCTCGACCTAATATTCCCAAATTGTTCGAATCACCAAAAAGCCCATGGATAAGAATAATTGGTGTGGAGGACAGCGGGGTTTCCGGTTTGTGTAAATGATAATTTAATTGATTGTTTGACTTCATACTTTGCCTGAGTTTAATGCCATTCATACAATGTTTAATATTGTAGAGTTTAATATCATGACACATTAGCATGGACAAACAAAATGGGAAAAAATGACTGTAACTGATTGATTTATTTTAGGTGAAAAGCGACTTTTTTTTCAATTCTCAATTGTGGAAAGAATCACTTTAAGTTATTGAAAGTTTAATTGTTTTGTTTTGTTGCATTATATCTTATAATCCGGGGATAATTTTTTCATTAAGAACAGTACTGGATAGAAATGAAAACGATAGAAGTTGATGAAGAACTTTACCGCTTTATTGCAAGCCAAACCCTGCATATCGGTGAAAGTGCATCTGATATTTTACGGCGCATATTGAAATTGAACGCCGGGCAGCCAGTACAAACTACACAGCCTGCCAGCGAGCCTGTCCCTGTCGATAAAGTACCAGTTGTACGTTCCCGTGATACTGTTCGTGTTATGCGCGAATTGTTGCTTTCCGATGAATATGCTGAAAAGAAAAAATCTGTTGAGCGTTTCATGTTAGTGTTATCTACATTGTACAATTTGGACAGTGAAAATTTCTCCAAAGCAACAGAAGAGATGCATGGCCGTACCCGCACTTATTTTGCAGGCGATGAACATACGTTGCTGGCCAGTGGTAAGCAGACCAAACCACGTCATATCCCCGGTACCCCTTTTTGGGTGATCACCAATACCAATACTGACCGCAAACGCAGCATGATTGAACATGTTATGCAGGGGATGAGTTTTCCAGCAAATTTGATTGAAAAGGTGTGTAGTACTATCTAGTTTAGCGACCTGATTTAGCTAGTTAGTTAACTCTTTAAACTACTCAGCTTATCTGTTCTATACTGCACTGGAGGGGAACCCAGTGCAGCCTTTCAGGAGAAATTAAAGTGGCAATTCATCCAAGGGCAGGGCAACTGGCCCAGCAGCATGATTTAATCAATGTTGCACTTCTCACTTCACAGTATTACACCGTACAACCATATCCAGAAAACCCGGCACATAACGTTAAGTTCGGTACTTCCGGTCATCGTGGCAGTGCTGGACGCAATAGTTTCAATGAAGCACATATTCTGGCAATTTCTCAGGCTATTGTGGAAGTTCGTCAGCAGCACGATATCACGGGTCCATGTTATGTAGGGAAAGACACTCATGCGCTTTCTGAAGCTGCATTTATTTCAGTGCTGGAAGTGCTGACAGCAAATGGTGTCGATGTAGTTGTACAGGAAAATAATGGTTTTACACCAACTCCTGCTATTTCTCATGCAATCCTGTCTTATAACCGCCAGCGGAAAAATTTAGCCGATGGGATTGTGATCACGCCATCCCATAATCCACCAGAAGATGGTGGTATTAAATACAACCCACCGAATGGTGGCCCCGCGGATACGGATCTGACTTCCGTTATTGAGAATCGTGCTAATGAATTGTTGGCAAATAACCTGAACGGGGTTAAACGTCAGCCTTATGAGCAGGTACTGAAAAGTGAATATCTGCATCCACAAGATTTGGTTGAACCTTATGTGACTGCATTAGGTGAAGTTGTGGATATGGCTGCCATTCAAAAGGCGGGTTTGAAAATTGGCATTGACCCATTGGGTGGTTCAGGTATTGCTTACTGGCAACGCATTGGGGAGTACTATAACCTCGATCTGACATTGGTGAATGACAATATTGACCAAACGTTCCGTTTTATGACGCTGGATCGTGATGGTGTGATCAGAATGGATTGCTCATCACGTTGGGCGATGGCGGGTTTACTGGAACTACGTGATAAGTTTGATTTAGCTTTTGCTAATGATCCCGATTATGACCGTCACGGGATCATTACTCCAGCAGGCTTGATGAACCCTAATCATTATCTGGCGACAGCAGTGGATTATCTATTCCGTCACCGTCCACAATGGTCTGAAAAAGTTGCAGTGGGTAAGACATTGGTTTCCAGTGCTATGATTGATCGTGTTGTGACTGATCTGGGACGTGAATTGGTGGAAGTTCCTGTTGGCTTTAAATGGTTTGTTGATGGGCTATATAAAGGCGAATTGGGCTTCGGTGGAGAAGAAAGTGCAGGCGCATCTTTCCTGCGTTTTGACGGTACACCATGGTCAACAGATAAGGATGGTATTATTCTTTGTCTGCTTGCAGCAGAAATGATGGCGGCTACCGGAGAAAATCCACAGCAACGCTATGATAAATTAGCTGCGCGTTTTGGTACACCGAGTTATAGCCGCCTTCAGGCACCGGCAAGCCATCAACAGAAAGCACAATTGTCCAAATTGTCACCGGAAATGGTTAAAGCTGATACATTGGCGGGTGATCCCATTACGGCCCGTTTGACAACTGCTTCAGGCAATGGTGCTTCCATTGGTGGGTTGAAAGTGATGAGCGACAATGGCTGGTTTGCTGCTCGTCCTTCTGGCACAGAAGAAGCTTATAAAATCTATTGTGAAAGTTTCCTTGGTGTTGAACACCGTGAAAAAATTGAGCAGGAAGCTCAGGAAATTGTCAATCAAGTGCTCGCTGCGGGTTAATTGACGTTTAACAATGATAAAAGGAAAGCCGTAGTTGTGACTGCGGCTTTTCTGTTTTTATATCTGTTATTTTTCACTTGCTATAGAAAATGGCAGGTATATAGATAGAAACCAACGTGTTAAAGCCTCTACTCGTAAACCTGCTGTTCGCAATCCTTATTTATAGCTCTGGAGATTACTCCGCAGTAGAACAAAGCGGTAAGGAAAAATGGAAGCTGGCTCCTCCTTTTTCATTATCCGTTGCCCATATTTTTCCGTTATGAATTTCAATGATGTTATAACAGATCGTCAACCCTAATCCGGCATTGGGTACAGTCGATTTTCGGTGATTATGTGAGAATTTATCAAAGATAGATTGTTCTTGCCCTGCTGGAATACCTGAACCTGTATCCCAAACTTCAACATTAACTTGTTTTTTTTCAACAATGGCTTTGATGCCTAATGCTGAACCTTGATTAGTATGCTTGATGGCATTTTCCAGTAGATTGATAAATACACGCTCTAATAAGGAAGCGTCACACTGTAGCATTAAATTAGGGGGCAGGGAAAGTTCTACAGGATAACGGCTAAGTGTATAACTTATTGAATGAAGAGCATTATCAACAATTTTTTCCAACGAATAACAGCCAAAATTGGGCTGAAGACTGCCTGATTGAATACGTACTATATCCAGAACGTTATTCACCAGATGTGAGGTATTGAGGATTTGCTGGTGAATTCGCTGGAATTGCTTGGCATGATGAGAATTTTCAATGGATAAATCTAATCTTAGTGCTTCTGTCTGTTCAGTGAGGATTGTCAGTGGCGTCAGTAAATCGTGGGACAGTGCCGTCAGAAATGCGTTGCGCAATTGTTTCCATTTGTTATCTAATTTGGCTGTTTCTGCACCACGGGCCAAATGTAATCGTTCTAAAGCGTTAGCAATAATTCCAGTAAAAATATGCAGTAACCGCTGTTGTTCTGGTACTAGTAATTGACGAAGATTAGGCGATTCAATCGCAAGAACAGCAAATACTTGTGATGGAGTCGCTATGGGAATTAACTGATAAGGTACGCCCGGCAGGGTGTCCGTACCAGCTCCGGCAGGTTGTTTTTTCTCAAAACACCATTTGGCAATGGCTTCATCAACCAGCATTTGCCCACCATTATAGGATTTCACCTGATATAGACGGTTGTTGTTATCCGGTAGTAACAGTCCTGTTTTGGCCTGAAAGCTATTCGATAAAAAGTGGTAGCTGATCCGGGCAACATCTTCTTCATTCAAGGCCCGGCTGAGTTCACGGGTAATTTCATATAAGTGCCGTGTCCGCTGTTCACGATGGCGGGCAACTCTGGCTTGATAACGTATACCCGCGGTCAGGTTTCCCACGACAACCCCGACGATCAACATGACGATAAAGGCGAGCAGGTACTGCATATCTTTCACTGCCAGTGACAAATGTGGCTGAACGAAAAAGAGATCGAAACTGACCACATTGATAAAAGCGGCAAAGACTGAAGGCCAACGCCCATAAAACAGGGCGATGACAACAACGCCGAGTAGGTAGAGTGTCACCAGATTAGCTTTATCAAGAGGCAGTAAAACAGCACGGGAAAATATGGTGATTAAAGCGCACAGTATAATCGCCATCACGAAGCCTTGGATCTGACTGAGCCATTTTTCATTAAATGAGCGGTGATCGGTATGTTCTTTACTGTGAGTATGCCAATGCCTTTTGTCTTCCAGAGCAATAATAATGATATCCAGATCGGGGCCAAGTTTGCCTAAACGTTCAACGAAATCAGCGCGCCATCTGCGGTTAAAAAATTTTGAATACAAACTATGGTAGCGCCCCACTATGATTTTACCGAGGTTATGTTCTCTTGCGTAACGAAGAATAGCCCTTTCTTTATGAGGCTCAGAAAGTGTAGCGGTTTCTGCTCCCAACTCTTGGGCCAGCCTTAATGCTTTTAAAATAGTACGCCGTTTGACCTCTGGCAGACGGTGCAGTTTAGGGGTTTCAACGTAAACAGCATGCCAAATACAATCCAGTTTTGCGGCAAGCCGGGCAGCTTTGCGGATCAGTTTTTCATTTCCTTCATTATCACCTATGCACAACAGTAAGTTATCCCGTGTATGCCACACGGGCTCTTTTCCCCGTGTATCACGGAAAGCACGCATCTGATCATCCACACGATCTGCGGTACGACGTAAGGCAAGTTCACGTAAGGCGATCAGGTTTCCTTTACGGAAAAAATGTTCAATAGCCCGTTCCGCCTGACCTGATATATAGACTTTACCTTCGTGGAGCCGCTGGCGCAGATCGTCAGGGGGAAGATCGACTAAAACAACATCGTCCGCACTATCAAATATGTGATCGGGAATAGTTTCCCGCACCCGGATGCCGGTAATGCCACCGACGACATCATTCAGGCTTTCAAGATGTTGTACGTTAATGGTGGTCAGGACATCAATGCCTGCTTCCAGAAGCTCTTCCACGTCTTGCCAACGTTTAGGATGACGGCAGCCTTGAGGATTACTGAATGCTAATTCATCCATCAAGATAATGGCCGGTCGGCGGGCGATAGCAGCATCAATATCGAATGCTGCTATTCTGCGTTTAGCATAGTGGATATGTTTTGGCGGCAGTTGAGGCAGGCCTTTCAATAGTGCTGCGGTTTCCTGCCGCCCGTGTGTTTCAACGACACCGATAATGACATCCAAACCCTGAGTCAGTAAACGTTGGGCTTCCTGTAACATGGCATAGGTTTTACCGACTCCGGCACAAGCACCAAAAAATATTTTCAGCTTGCCACGTGGTTTCTCATTCGCCAGTGTTAGCAGATTGTCTGGGTCCGGGCGTTGTGGTTCGGTCTGATCCATAAGTTAGCGGCCTTGTGGTTGCAAGTTATCTAATGCCAGATTAAGTTTTAAGACATTGACTACAGGTTGACCAATGTAGTTCGGCAGTGGAAAAGTTGTGTTTTCCTGAATCAGTTTATTAATGACATTTATTGGTATATGGCGGGTCGTGGCGATGCGCTGTGCCTGGAATTTGGCTGCTTCAGGTGAAATATGTGGGTCAAGTCCGCTACCGGATGCCGTCACTAACTCGACAGGAATTGGCAGGTTTTCCGGGTAGTTAAATAAACGGATTTTAATAATCTGTTGTTGTATTTTATGAAATAAAATCGGGTTAGTTGGTGACAGATTGCTTCCCCCGGATGACAGTGCATTATAGGGCTGTTGGGCGGTCATGGAAGGGCGCCCATGAAAATAGACGGCTTTGGTGAATTCCTGTCCGATTAATTCAGAACCGATCAATTTTCCATTCTGTTCAATCAATGAACCGGTAGCCTTATGGTGAAACAATGTTGCTGAGATCCCGGTGATCAGCAGCGGATAAGCAATACCGGTGATCAGGGTAAGAAATATCAACAAAACAATGGAAGAACGTAACCCAATCATTTTTGTCACCTTACTTGATAGTCAAACTCAGAATCTAATGATTTGAAAACTGCATTATTTGAAATTGTTTTATTCAAAATTTGTGTTACTTAAAACCAAGTGCAGTAAGTAGCATGTCGATAAGTTTGATGCCCGCAAAAGGCATAAGCAAACCACCAAGACCATATATCCATAAATTACGCCGCAGAAGCGACAGTGCATTCATCGGACGATAACTGACACCTTTCAGAGCCAATGGCAGTAAAAAGATAATGATGATCGCATTGAAAATAACCGCCGACAGTACTGCCGATTGGGGTGAATGGAGGTGCATGATGTTCAGAGTATTAAGCTGTGGATAAGTGACGGAAAATGCAGCAGGAATAATGGCAAAATATTTGGCAATGTCATTAGCAATACTAAATGTGGTCAAAGAACCTCGGGTCATCAGCATTTGTTTACCAATACGTACCACTTCAATTAATTTGGTGGGATTAGAATCCAAGTCCACCATATTGCCAGCTTCTTTGGCAGCCTGAGTACCTGAATTCATAGCAACGGCAACATCAGCCTGAGCCAGAGCGGGAGCATCGTTTGTACCATCACCCGTCATTGCAACCAAGCGCCCTTCAGATTGATATTGGCGGATCAACGTCAGTTTTGCTTCAGGTGTAGCCTCTGCGAGAAAATCATCAACCCCTGCTTCTGCGGCGATGGCCGCAGCGGTCAGATGATTATCGCCGGTGATCATGACAGTCTTGATCCCCATCCTACGCATTTCATTGAAACGCTCCTTAATACCACCTTTGATAATATCTTTTAGGGCAACGACTCCCAGAACCCGCTGATTTTCAGCGACAACCAATGGCGTCCCCCCTTTGCTTGCTACTTGCTGTACCAGTAAGTTAATAGCTTCAGGAAATTGACTACGGTTGGCTTCAATATGGCGGCGGATAGCATCAACTGCTCCCTTGCGGATCATTCGGTCATTAATGTTGACCCCACTCATGCGGGTCATGGCAGAAAAAGGAACAAACGTAGCGTTTAAGGTACGCAGATCACGTTCACGCATATTAAAACGTTGTTTTGCCAGGATCACGATGCTACGCCCTTCAGGTGTTTCATCGGCAAGTGAGGAAAGTTGAGCGGCATCAGCCAGTTGTTGTTCCGTCACACCGGGAGCAGGCAAAAACTGAGATGCCTGACGGTTGCCTAATGTGATCGTGCCAGTTTTATCCAGCAACAGAACATCTACATCACCTGCGGCTTCAATGGCACGCCCACTGGTGGCAATGACATTGGCTTCCAACATGCGACTCATACCCGCAACACCGATAGCAGAAAGTAATCCACCAATGGTGGTGGGAATTAAACAAACTAACAGTGCGATCACCACTGTGACCGTAATGGGAGCACCAGAATGGTTGACTTCAACACTGAATAAGGAAAAAGGGAATAAGCTGGCGCAGGTTAGCAGGAAAATGATGGTGAGAGCAGTAAGTAAAATCGAGAGGGCAATTTCGTTCGGTGTTTTTCGCCGTTTAGCGCTTTCAACCATCGAGATCATTCTGTCGAGGAAGGTTTCTCCCGGATTGACAGAACATTCTACGATTAGCCAATCTGATAACACTTGAGTACCTCCCGTTACGGAAGCAAAATCTCCTCCTGACTCCCGGATCACCGGGGCTGATTCCCCTGTAATAGCACTTTCATTAACAGAAGCGCCGCCTTCAATGACTTCTCCATCACAAGGGATAATTTCACCCGCTTTTATAAGTACAATATCTCCTTTGCGTAAACTGTCTGAAGTGACTTTCTCTTTTGTAGCATCGTGACTGGGCGCAGAAAGTCTGGTGGCCCAGGTTGTTTGTTTTACCCCTTTCAGGCTGGAAGCCTGGGCCTGACTGCGTCCTTCTGCCAGCGCTTCAGCAAAATTGGCAAACAATACAGTGAACCATAACCATAAAGCAATTGATCCAGTAAAGAGTGCATCACCCTCTGCCTGACCGATTAATATACCGAGCCATAACAAGGTAGTTAGGCAGCTACCAAGATAAACAACAAACATAACCGGATTATGCCACTGAATGGCTGGATGACATTTTTTTATTGAATCGATAATCGCTTGGCAAATGAGATTCGATTCAAATAATGCCTGTTTTTTATTTCTCATTACTTATCTCACAATGTATCTCACAACTTCACCTAACGTGATAGTTGCCAAAGTTGTAAATGTTCAGCAATAGGACCAAGAGCCAATGCGGGGATGAAAGTGAGGGCTCCAATCAATAAGATGACCAAAATTAGTAAACCAATGAATAAGGCACTATGCGTTGGTAGCGTACCGTTACTGATCGGCTGGCGTTTTTTACTACTCATGGAACCGGCGATGGAGAGTACAGGCAAAATGACACCAAAGCGCCCAAGAAACATCACTATTCCTAAGAGCAGATTATAAAATAGGCTGTTGGCTTCCAGGCCGGCGAAAGCACTACCGTTATTATTTGCCGCAGATGTGACAGCATAAAGTATTTCTGTGAAACCGTGCGCTCCGGGATTGGTGACGGCAGCCCGTCCCGCATCAAACGAAACGGACAGTGCCGTTCCTAGCAAGATAAGAGAGGGTGTAACCAGAATTGCAAGAGCGACCATTTTCATTTCATTAACATCAATTTTTTTGCCCAAATATTCAGGAGCACGACCTATCATCAGACCCGCAATAAAGACGGCTAACAGAACAAATAGCAACATGCCATAGAGCCCGGCGCCTACACCACCAAATACGACTTCGCCAATTTGCATTAACCAGAGTGGAATCATGCCTCCTAATGCCGTGAAAGAATCATGCATTGCATTGACTGCTCCACAAGAGGCTGCTGTCGTGATTATGCTGTAAAGAGAGGAAACAAGAATACCAAAGCGGCTCTCTTTTCCTTCCATATTGATATTGCTGTTGACTCCTAATTGTATGAAGTGGGGATTACCCACAGTTTCGGCGTACATCACAACAGATACAGAAATAAGGAAGATAATGCTCATTGTCCAGAGTAAGGCATAACCCTGGCGATTATCTCCGACAACCAGACCAAATGCGAAACACAAGGCGCTGGGGATCAGGAAAATTGCAAGCATTTGTACAAAATTACTGATGGCATTTGGGTTTTCAAAAGGATGTGCTGAATTTGCTCCAAATACGCCTCCGCCATTTGTTCCCAGTAATTTGATAGCTTCCTGAGAAGCAACCGGCCCCATAGGAAGCAATTGTTGCTGCCCTTCAAGGGTATGGATTGCAACATAGGGAGAGAAATTTTGAATCACGCCTTGGCTGGCAAAGATAAGAGCAAAAATGACCGCCAGAGGTAGCAGTAGATATAGAGTGATACGCGTGATATCGACCCACGCGTTCCCCAGCGTTTTTACACCCTGACGGGAAAATGCCCGTATTAAGGTAAATGCAATGGCAATACCTGTTGCAGCCGACAGGAAGTTCTGCACTGTTAATCCTGCCATTTGGCTCAGATAACTGAGGGTATTTTCGCCACTGTAGGCTTGCCAGTTAGTATTAGTAATAAAGCTAATTGCTGTATTGAGTGCCAAATCCCATTTCATCCCCGCAAAATGTTGTGGATTGAGTGGCAGATATTTTTGACTTATCAGCAGGATAAATAATAACAACAAGCCTGCAACATTGAATATAATAATGGCAAATGCATATTGCCACCAGTTCATTTCTTTGAAGCTATTGCCAGGTTTTTGTAAACCACAACAACGCCATAAGATTATTTCTGTATTTGTAATCCAGCGAGGTAATTCTCCTTCGATTAGGTTAGCGATAAAATTTCCAAGAGGTTTACTTAATATAAATAGAAATAATAAGAAAGTGGCTATCAGCAGAAAAGAAGAGGCTTCCATTTAGAAATCCTCCGCATTTAATAGCGCATAAATCAAATAGAACAGTAATAGCACTACCAGGACCGCGCCAACAATAATGAGTAGTTTATTCACCACTTATCTCCTTGTTTACTTCTTAATAACTGTTTGCTTCTTAATAGCTGTTTGTTTCATAGCAACAGACGGTTGAAAATAAAAGTGACTATATAAAGAAGATTAAAAAGAGATCCTACAAACGTAAAATATAAATAAATTTGATTGATTCAATGTTATAAAAAATAAGTTTAGCAAATTTCAATAGGTTAATTTTATGTTTTTAAAATGTTTGTTTTGTTTCTGTTTAAGTATTTTTTTGTAATTAAATTACGTACCGACAAAAAAAGAGTGATTTTAAGCACTAAAAAAGTGGTCTGATCAGTAGTAAAATTTCATTTCATTGAGTAAAATTTAGTATATCTTACAGGTTTGCCCATTTAGGAGGGTCTTTATGTCTACATATCGTGAATATTCTCGGCATCAGGTTCTCTTGCGGCGTGTTGGCGTTGTCGCAGTAGGTGTTATTGCACTTCCTGTTATGTTATTTAGCCGAAACCGTGCCCGTTTTTACAGCTACTTACATAAAGTATGGGTAAAAACAAGTGATAAACCCGTATGGTTAGAACGTGCAGAAATTGCCTCTGACACGTTAATTCCCTGAATCTTCTACTCTGTAACTGATTGTTCTTCGTTTTTTCTGCATAATGTTTTCTGACTGATATAGCCTACTGAATATAGTATTAAGTATAGTATTCTGACACCTTGCCAGCTTAGGCTGGCAAGGTATTTTGCTCTTATTGCTTATGACTACTGATGTTGTGACTTAATACATATATATCACTTTGGCTAAGCGAAGAATAGGTACGTCTTCTATGGTGAAAAAGCTAAATAATAAGGGGTGTGTAATGAATAATGTTGAATTAGAGCATGTACTCAATACGGAACTGAATGTTCGTGAGTTTCAGGATTATGCCCCTAATGGATTGCAGGTGGAAGGACGCCGTCATATTCAACGGGTTATAACGGGTGTGACAGCATGTCAGGCTCTATTGGATGAAGCTGTTCGTTTGGAAGCAGATGCTGTCATCGTACATCATGGGTATTTTTGGAAGAATGAATCGCCTGTTATCCGAGGTATGAAACGCCGCCGTTTACAAACTTTACTCTGCAATGACATTAACCTGTATGGCTACCATCTCCCGCTGGATGCTCATCCTACATTGGGCAATAATGTTCAGTTAGCACGTCAGATGGGCGTGAAAATCATAGGAACGATTGATCCATTACTTCCTCATGGTGCATTTGATCAACCGATTACTCCGGCAGAATTGGCTGAGCGCCTTGAAAAAAGACTGGAACGCAACGTACTGCATTGTGGCGATAACGCCAGGGAAGAGATCCGCACTATCGCATGGTGTACAGGTGGTGGACAAAGTTTTATTGAGCAGGCTGCTGAATTTGGTGTTGATGCTTTTGTTACTGGTGAAGTATCCGAAAAGACTATTCATGTTGCCCGTGAAATGGGGTTACATTTTTATTCGGCAGGGCACCATGCCACTGAGCGCTATGGCATCAAAACGCTTGGTGAATGGTTGGCGAATCATCATGGGTTGGATGTCACTTTTATTGATATTCCTAATCCGGCTTGATATGTATCACAGATTTTTCAATGACAGAGGCTATTTAATCAATAGCCTCAGTTTTTTATTTATCAGGGTATTACTTATTACGTGATAAAAAGATAATTATGACTCCACTGTAGATCAATATCGTACCTAACGCTTGACTCCAACCAGCAAAGGCTAATCCAGCCCCTAACAGTAAATAGTAAAACAATCCTAACAAGGCACCTGCTGTGCCCAATTTATCTGTATAGCGATTTAATGCAGATGCCAAAATATTGGGGATGGCAAGGCCATAAGCAATCACAATACCCAACATAGGGAAAATAAACAGCCAACTATTTTCAAGCAGATAAACACCAATCCCGTTTAATAAGACGAGCCATGCCGCAAGGGATATGATTTTTTTAGTTGGCCATTTCTTTATTAAAAATTGCTTATTAGATACTGAACCTACCCCAACACCGAGAGTGAAGAGTAGTCCTGTATAACCGAAAAGCTCTGGTGATAATCCGAATTGTGCAAAGCGGAAAGGAGCCAGTTGATAGTAGCTGAATAGGCAAACATTGAATAAAGCGATGAGAAACGCACTTCGCCAAATAGCAGTATCTTTCAACATCATGCTGGCGGTATCAGATAGCGCAACGTTTGTTACAGTTACCGGACGTGTTTCTGGTAAGCGAATAACAGACCAACTGGTCAAAATAGCAGCTAAAATAGTCAATCCTGCGAATACGGCCTGATAACCGCCAAAGTGATTCAGTACAGAGCCGCTGATCATACCCACGGCAGGACTGGCAGCTAAGGCAATGCCCATAATGGAGAAAACACGTGCCAGCTCTTCACCCTGATAACTATCGCGCATGACAGTTTGTGTCCCGATTGAGCTAGCCGCCGCTCCGAAAGCGGATAATATTCTGGCAACCAGCAGTAACCAGAAGTGCTCTGTTAATAGAGCCATAACACAAGCCAGACCATAGAGTAATAATCCGGCAATAATAGCAGGACGTCTGCCAATAACATCACATATGCGACCCCATACAACGACACCAAAAGCAAAGGCAAAAAAGTAAAGTGACAAGGTTTGCGAGGCTTGTTTTGCACTGACAGCAAAACTATTGGCAATATTGGTCAGGGCGGGACTATAGATAGTTTCCACAATTTGAGGAAACATCATTAAAGCAATAGCGAGCCAAAGTGATGGTTTAACTTGCATGGTATTTTTTCTGATCGTCAATGATTGATGACCAGAAGGTTAGCATTCGGCTGTTTGTCTAATTATGATAAAAAAGACAATAAATTTATATAATCGGACATTAATTTAACGGGAGCTAACATGGCATGGTTGAGGCAAAGTGATCATTTTGACCCTGACAGTTTGAATGTACCTGTAGTAGGCATTGCGGCAGAGTTGGGACAGCACGATTCTGGTTTTCATCAACATAATATGGGGCAGCTATTGTTTACTCAGCGGGGTTGTATCAGGATCACTTTGGCTAATCAAATTTCTGTTTTACCTCCGACCAGAGTGGCGTGGATCCCGCCAAAGACATTACATCGGGCGGAAATGCGAGGTTCTGTTGGGTATCGTTCTATCTATATTGATGTTTCTGAAATGGATTGGATACCTGACAAGAGTGAAGTACTGGAAGCTACACCATTGCTACAGGCAGTTTTGGAACGTGTTGCAATATCACCTTTTAATACTGACTGGAATCAGGGAAAAGAGGCACACTTATTGGCGGTGTTTTTTGATGAAATTTGTGAGGCACGTCGAGAGCCAACTTTATTGCCTTTACCTCTGGATCGACGTTTGGCTCGTTTGTCGTTTGAGCAATTACCTCCACCACTACAAGAAATGGCTACTTATATCGGTGCCAGTGAAAAAACCATTACCCGCATATTTCAGCGTGAAACGGGAATGGGTTACCAACAATGGCGGCAACAATGGCGATTGATTAAGGCAATTGAATTATTAGCACAGGGTAAGACGATATCTTATGTGGCTCAGGAGTTGGGGTTTGCCAATGACAGTACCTTTGTCACGTTCTTTCGCAAAATCATGGGAAAGCCGCCACGTGAATATATGGCAGGCTAAGGGGCAAAACCAGTTGCAGGGAATGAGGAGAAAAAACTGAGAGTTTCACCAGTAGAAAGCATCATAATCGTTGAAATAATAACGGATATCATCACATAGCGGATACTGCACCTCACTGTCAGGTGGCAAGCCAATTGTGGTGGATTGGCAGGTAAGGTGCAGTATATACACGCTTCAGAATATGAAGTATGTCAGTAAGTTTGTTAGATTATTTTTGAATCTGACTTGTGAAGTCGCGCTTAGCATGACCAGTATAAAGCTGGCGAGGACGAGCGATCTTCAAGCCATCGTCATGCATTTCATTCCAGTGTGCAATCCAGCCAATTGTACGGGCAATGGCAAAGATGACGGTAAACATGGAGGATGGAATCCCCATTGCTTTTAGAATAATACCGGAATAGAAATCGACATTCGGATACAGTTTTTTCTCAATAAAGTACGGATCGTTCAGGGCGATGCGTTCCAGCTCCATAGCAACTTCCAACAAACTGTCATTCAGACCAAGTTCATCCAGTACTTCATGACAGGTTTCACGCATCACGGTTGCGCGTGGGTCATAGTTTTTATAGACGCGATGACCAAAGCCCATCAGACGGAAAGAGTCATTTTTATCCTTGGCGCGAGCGACAAATTCAGGAATGTGATCGACAGTCTGGATCTCTTCCAGCATACGCAGACAAGCTTCATTTGCGCCACCATGTGCAGGCCCCCACAATGATGCAATCCCCGCTGCGATGCAGACGAATGGATTCGCACCAGAAGAACCCGCGGTACGTACTGTTGAAGTTGAAGCATTCTGTTCATGATCCGCATGTAGAATAAAAATGCGGTCCATTGCTTTTTCCAACACCGGATTGACCTTATATTCCTCACAAGGCGTTGAGAACATCATATACAGGAAGTTACCGGCATAAGAAAGATCATTACGAGGATAAACAAAAGGTTGACCGATGGAGTATTTGTAACACATTGCTGCCACAGTTGGCATTTTGGATAGCAGACGATATGCAGTGATTTCACGGTGTTGAGGATTATGAACATCCACTGCATCGTGGTAGAAGGCAGCAAGAGCGCCAGTCACACCGCAAAGTACAGCCATAGGGTGAGAATCGCGGCGGAAACCGTGGAACAGACGGGTAATCTGTTCGTGGATCATCGTATGACGTATCACAGTTTTTTTGAATTTTTCATATTCTTCGGGTGTTGGTGGCTCCCCGTACAGCAGAATATAACAAACTTCCAGATAGTTTGATTTCGTTGCGAGCTGATCGATGGGAAAACCACGGTGCAGCAAAATGCCTTCGTTGCCATCAATATAGGTGATTTTCGACTCGCAGGAGGCAGTGGAAGTGAAACCGGGATCGTAGGTATAGAAGCCTTTTGAGCCGAGGGTACGCACGTCAATCACTTCAGAACCTAGGGTTGGCGTTAGTACGTCTAGTTCGATAGCAGCTGAACCATTTATGGTCAACGTAGCCTTTTTATCAGCCATTTACATCTCCTTAGCGCTTATTTTTTATAACCCCTAACAACCTTCAGATAGGCGCAATTTTTTACTGTGCCGACGGCATTGTGCTACCGGAGAGAATTAAAAAATCAGGCTGTATACATTATAGTGCTGAAATCTCATTTACGGACGACAATCGTTTTCAGGTTGTTAAAAAGTTTCTGGATGTCATATCTAAAGTATTTTTAACATAAAATGTTACTATTTTGTGTCATAATGCTACTTTTACAAAGCTCGCGTTTTTCGTGAAGTTTACTTTTTCATCGGAAAACGACGGTGGATAATATGTACCGCCATATATGTAAGATAAATGTTTAATCTTTGTCAAACAAGATAGTGGTTTTTATGATAAATGTTTGAAGCGTGATCTTACTCACTGTTCAAGCTAAATGTTAATAATCATATTGTGTGGGAATTGTAATAACAATGTGAAGTACTTATACTGCGCTAAGGTCTCCGGATACCTGATGTAGGAGCACCCAGCGTAATCAAATCACAACGTTTGATGAACAGTAAGGATTGTTAAATTAATTATGTTGTGTCCTCTTAACGCTGTCTGATTCCCACCCAGGGCCGGAGGATGGAAAATAAAAAAAGCTGTGTGGGCAAAATTGTGAAAAAACAAAGACCTGTCAACCTCGATCTGCGGACGATAAATCAACCCGTCTCCGCGATAGCTTCGATCTTGCACCGTATCTCAGGCGTCATCACCTTTATAGCAGTCGGCATTTTGCTGTGGTTGCTAGGTATGTCACTGTCTTCGCAAGAGGGCTTCCAGCATGCATCTGAAATTATGACTGGCTTTTTCGCCAAATTTATCCTGTGGGGGATATTAACGGCATTGGGTTACCACATTTGTGGTGGGATCCGCCATGTTTTGATGGATTTTGGCTTTTTGGAAGAGAGCCTTGCTACTGGTAAAACTTCTGCCAAAGTGGCAATAGTGATCGCAGTTATTCTGTCTATTCTGGCTGGGGTATTAATATGGTAAGCAACGCATCCGCATTGGGGCGCACGGGTATTCAGGACTGGCTGTTGTTACGTGCATCTGCAATCGTTATTGTTTTATATGTTCTTTATCTCGTTGGTTTTGTAGCAACAACGTCAGACATCACCTATGAAGTCTGGAGTGGTTTTTTTTCTTCATCTCTCACTAAAGTGTTCACCATATTAGCACTGATTTCTATTCTGGTTCACGCATGGATCGGAATGTGGCAGGTGCTGACAGATTATGTGAAGCCACTGGCACTGCGTCTGGTGTTGCAACTGGTGATTATTGTTGCGCTGTTGGCTTATTTGATTTACGGAACAATTGTTGTGTGGGGTGCATAAATGAAACTGCCGGTAAGAGAGTTTGACGCTGTTGTTATTGGTGCTGGCGGTGCAGGTATGCGTGCTGCGCTGCAAATTTCACAAATGGGCTTGTCTTGTGCCCTGATTTCTAAGGTTTTTCCAACTCGATCCCATACAGTTTCAGCACAGGGTGGCATTACCGTTGCTCTGGGTAACTCTCATGATGATAACTGGGAATGGCATATGTATGACACGGTAAAAGGCTCCGACTATATCGGTGACCAGGATGCCATCGAATACATGTGTAAAACTGGCCCTGAAGCGATTTTGGAACTGGAACACATGGGCTTGCCATTCTCACGCTTGGATGATGGACGTATCTATCAGCGTCCATTTGGTGGGCAATCCAGAAATTTTGGCGGCGAGCAAGCTGCCCGCACAGCTGCTGCTGCTGACCGTACTGGTCACGCATTACTTCATACCCTTTATCAGCAAAATCTAAAAAACCAGACGACCATTTTTTCTGAATGGTATTCTCTGGATCTGGTAAAAAACCAAGATGGTGCTATTGTTGGCTGTACAGCCATCTGTATTGAAACAGGTGAAGTTGTCTATTTCAAAGCCAAAGCAACAATTCTCGCAACAGGCGGTGCAGGCCGTATTTTCCAATCTACGACTAATGCTCACATCAATACTGGTGATGGTGTTGGTATGGCATTGCGTGCTGGTGTTCCTGTTCAGGATATGGAAATGTGGCAATTCCATCCGACAGGAATTGCGGGTGCTGGTGTATTGGTGACAGAAGGCTGCCGTGGTGAAGGTGGTTATCTGCTGAATAAAGATGGTGAACGCTTTATGGAGCGTTATGCACCCAATGCTAAAGATCTGGCTGGTCGTGATGTGGTTGCACGCTCTATGATGATCGAAATCCGTGAAGGTCGCGGTTGTGAAGGCCCATGGGGACCTCACGTGAAATTGAAGCTGGATCATTTAGGTAAAGAGGTTCTGGAATCGCGTCTACCGGGAATTCTTGAACTGTCCCGCACTTTTGCCCATGTAGATCCTGTAAAAGAACCGATTCCGGTAATCCCAACTTGTCATTACATGATGGGTGGAATTCCAACTAAAATTACTGGTCAGGCACTGACTATTAATGAGAAAGGCGAAGATGTTATCATTCCGGGCTTATTTGCTGTGGGTGAAATCGCTTGTGTATCTGTTCATGGTGCGAACCGTTTAGGTGGTAATTCATTGCTGGATTTAGTGGTTTTTGGTCGTTCTGCTGGTTTGCACTTGAAAGAGTGCCTGATGGAACAGGGAACCAGCCGTGATGCCAGCGAGTCTGATGTTGAAGCAGCACTGCAACGTTTGAACCGTTGGAACAATACCCGTTCAGGCGAAGATCCAGTTGAAATCCGTAAAGCATTGCAGGCTTGTATGCAGCACAACTTCTCTGTATTCCGTGAAGGCGATGCGATGGCGAGAGGATTAGATGAATTAAAAGTCATTCGTGAACGCCTGCAAAATGCCCGTTTGGATGATACATCATCAGAATTCAATACCCAGCGCATCGAATGTCTGGAATTGGATAACCTGATGGAAACCGCTTATTCGACCGCTGTAGCTGCAAATTTCCGTACAGAAAGTCGTGGAGCACATAGCCGTTTCGATTATCCAGAGCGGGATGATGCAAATTGGCTGTGCCATAGCTTGTATTTACCGCAGACTGAGAGCATGACCCGTCGTGAAGTTAACATGCAGCCAAAATTGCGTGAAGCCTTCCCGCCAAAAGTGCGTTCTTACTAATTGCGTTGGTGATGTTCCAGTTGCGGAGAAATAGATTATGAAACTTGAATTCTCAATTTATCGTTATAATCCGGATGTAGACAACGTACCCCGTATGCAGGATTACACGCTGGAAGCTGAAGAAGGGCGTGACATGATGCTGCTGGATGCACTTATCCAGTTGAAGGAACAAGATCCTACGTTGTCATTTCGCCGTTCGTGCCGTGAAGGTGTATGTGGTTCTGACGGTCTGAATATGAATGGTAAAAATGGGCTGGCTTGTATTACTCCTGTCTCAGCACTACGCCGTGGTAACAAGAAGATTGTTATTCGTCCGCTGCCTGGTTTGCCAGTCATTCGTGACCTGGTTGTTGATATGGGGCAGTTTTACGCACAATATGAAAAAATCCGTCCTTATTTGCTCAATGACGGTAAAAATCCACCTGCACGTGAACATCTGCAATCACCAGAACAGCGAGCAAAATTGGATGGTCTTTATGAATGTATCTTGTGTGCCTGCTGTTCGACGTCATGCCCGTCATTTTGGTGGAACCCGGATAAATTTATTGGGCCAGCGGGTCTGTTAGCTGCATATCGTTTTCTGATTGATAGTCGTGATACTGAAACCTCATCCCGATTGGATGGACTGAATGATGCTTTTAGTGTCTTCCGTTGTCATGGGATCATGAATTGCGTCAATGTGTGTCCTAAAGGCCTTAACCCGACAAAAGCAATTGGGCATATTAAGTCGATGTTGTTAAGACATAGTGCTTAATTAAAATATTACTTAATTAAATATACTGACAATGTATAGATAGTGCATAAATAACACATAAATTGTGTGTAAATAATGCATATAAGGTTGCCCTCCACAATTTTGAAATAAATATCAAAACAGTGGGGGGCATAAAGAATGAAAGATGATAAATTGCCTGCTGCTAATGACGGCGCATGTTATTGGAATAAAGGAACCTTTAAAAACTGCCTCTCAGTTTTTAAAGGTTCCTTGAAGGGTAGGATAACCCAAATAGAGAACATGCATTAAGCACGTCCAAATGAACCTTTTATCAACACTGCTTATTAATAAAGCGGTATTTGTTAACCACGGCGAAAACTAAAGCTTTTAAAGCTTAAGGGATCACAATGCAGAACGGTGCAATGAAGGACTGGCTGGACTCAAGCTTTCTGGCTGGTGCAAACCAGTCTTACATAGAGCAAATCTATGAAGACTATATAACCGATCCTAATTCTGTTGATGCAGGTTGGAGAGAAATTTTCCAACAATTACCGGATGCAGGACTTCACGGGGAACAACTTCACTCACAGACACGTGATTACTTCCGTCGTCTGGCAAAGGATGCCACTCGTTACCACACTTCAGTCAGCGATCCAGCAATGGATGCAAAACAAGTTAAGGTTTTGCAGCTTATCAACGCATTCCGCTTCCGCGGTCATCAACATGCGAATCTTGATCCATTGGGATTATGGAAACAGGAACCTGTATCGGATCTCGATCCTGCTTTCCATAATTTAACAAAAGCTGATTTTGAAGAAACGTTTAATGTAGGCTCATTTGCTAGCGGCAAAGAGACAATGAAATTGGCGGATTTGTATGACGCACTGAAACGCATTTACTGCGGCTCTATTGGTGCGGAATATATGCATATCACCAATACAGAAGAAAAACGCTGGATCCAGCAGCGCCTGGAATCTGTCTCTGTCAGCTCACAATTCAGCGCAGATGAAAAACGTCGCTTTTTGGCGGAGTTAACTGCGGCGGAAGGTCTGGAACGTTATCTGGGGGCTAAGTTTCCAGGAGCGAAACGTTTTTCTCTGGAAGGCGGTGATGCGCTAGTTCCAATGCTGAAGGATTTGATCCGTCATGCAGGCAAGCAAGATACACGCGAAGTTGTACTTGGCATGGCTCACCGTGGTCGCCTCAATGTTCTTATTAATATCTTAGGTAAAAAACCTGCTGATCTGTTTGATGAATTTGCCGGAAAACATAAAGAACATCTCGGAACAGGTGATGTGAAGTATCATCAGGGTTTTTCCTCTGATTTCGAAACCGAAGGCGGTTTGGTACACTTAGCGTTAGCATTCAACCCATCTCACCTTGAAATTGTCAGCCCTGTAGTTATTGGATCAGTGCGTGCTCGCCGTGACCGTCTTGATGAAGGCCAGAGCAACATGGTGTTGCCGATAACTATTCATGGTGACGCAGCGGTAACAGGGCAGGGGATTGTTCAGGAAACACTGAACATGTCTCAGGCTCGCGGCTATGAAGTTGGTGGTACTGTTCGCATTGTGGTTAACAACCAGATTGGTTTTACTACTTCTAACCCAAAAGATGCCCGTTCAACACAATATTGTACTGATATTGTGAAAATGGTTCAGGCACCGATTTTCCACGTAAATGCTGATGATCCGGAAGCTGTCGCTTTTGTTACCCGCCTGGCCCTGGATTTCCGTAATACCTTTAAACGTGACGTGATGATTGATTTGGTTTGTTACCGTCGTCACGGTCATAACGAAGCTGATGAGCCAAGTGCAACTCAGCCACTAATGTATCAGAAAATTAAGAAACACCCGACTCCACGTAAGATCTATGCGGACAAACTCATCGCAGAAGGTCTGCTGTCGCCTAATGATGTGACTGAAATGGTCAACTTATATCGTGATGCATTGGATCATGGTGAATGTGTTGTCGATGAATGGCGTCCAATGGGGTTGCATTCGTTTACCTGGGAGCCTTACCTGAATCACGAATGGGATGAAGAGTATCCACATAAAATGGATATGAAGCGTCTGCAAGATCTTGGCAAACGCATTAGTACCATTCCTGCCGAAGTAGAAATGCACTCTCGTGTTGCGAAAATCTATGCTGACCGTGCAGAAATGGCCAACGGTAACAAACTGTTTGACTGGGGTGGAGCAGAAACACTGGCTTATGCAACCTTGGTTGATGAAGGTATTCCAGTTCGTCTGTCTGGTGAAGACGCTGGCCGTGGTACATTCTTCCACCGCCATGCGGTTATCCATAATCAGGCTAATGCTTCTGTTTATGTCCCTCTGGCAAATGTTCACAACGGTCAGGGAGTATTTAACGTATGGGATTCAGTCCTGTCAGAAGAAGCTGTACTGGCATTTGAATATGGTTATGCAACGACAGAGCCTAGAGCATTGACTATCTGGGAAGCCCAGTTTGGTGATTTTGCTAACGTAGCACAGGTTGTAATTGACCAGTTCATCAGTTCTGGTGAGCAAAAATGGGGTCGTATGTGTGGTCTGGTCATGCTGTTGCCACATGGCTACGAAGGGCAAGGTCCTGAGCACTCATCAGCACGTCTGGAACGTTACCTGCAATTGTGTGCAGAACAGAACATGCAGGTTTGTGTGCCATCAACTCCGGCTCAGGTTTACCACATGCTGCGCCGTCAGGCACTGCGTGGTATGCGTCGTCCCCTGATAGTCATGTCACCTAAGTCGTTGTTGCGTCATCCATTGGCAGTATCCAGCCTGGATGAATTGGCTAACGGTAAATTTGAAACAGTGATTGGTGAAGTTGATGCGTTGGAGCCAAAAGGTGTGAAACGCGTTGTACTTTGCTCCGGTAAAGTTTATTACGATCTGCTGGAACAACGTCGTAAGAACGAGCAGACCGACGTCGCCATTGTGCGTATTGAACAACTGTATCCATTCCCGCGTCAGGACATGCAGACTTTACTTGAGCAGTATGCTCATGTGCATGATTTTGTCTGGTGTCAGGAAGAGCCACTGAACCAAGGGGCTTGGTATTGCAGTCAACATAATTTCCGTGAAGCGATCCCATTTGGGGCTTCTTTACGTTATGCAGGGCGTCCGGCTTCTGCTTCCCCGGCTGTGGGCTATACATCTGTTCACCAGCAGCAACAGCAAGCTCTGGTTAATGACGCACTGAACGTTGAATAAATAAGGATAGAAAATGAGTAGCGTAGAAATTCTGGTTCCAGACCTTCCTGAATCTGTTGCGGATGCCACTGTTGCGACATGGCATAAAAAACCAGGTGATACCGTAGAGCGTGATGACATTTTGGTTGAAATCGAAACAGATAAAGTGATTTTAGAAGTACCAGCAAGTGAAGCGGGTGTTCTGGAATCTATTCTGGAAGAAGAAGGTGCCACTGTACTGTCTAAGCAACTGCTTGGCCGTATTAGCTTGAGTGACAGTACGGGTATGCCGGCTGTGGTGAAAGAACAAACAGAAGCAACACCAGCACAACGCCAGACAGCGTCTTTGGAAGAAGAAAGCAATGATGCACTGAGTCCGGCAGTTCGTCGTTTGATTGCTGAGCATGATTTAGACCCTGCTGCGATTAAAGGCAGTGGTGTAGGTGGCCGTATTGTGCGTGAAGACGTAGAAAAATATATTGCTGCGAACAAAAAAGAGAGTACTAAAACCGCTGAATCTGCTCCAGCGGCTCAACCATCTCAGTTGCCTCATCGCAGTGAAAAACGCGTCCCAATGACGCGTTTACGTAAGCGCATTGCAGAACGTTTGCTCGAAGCGAAGAACAACACTGCAATGCTGACGACTTTTAATGAAGTCAATATGAAGCCAATTCAGGAATTGCGTAAGCAATACGGTGATGAATTTGAAAAACGTCACGGTGTTCGTCTGGGTTTCATGTCTTTCTATGTGAAAGCTGTTGTCGAAGCGCTGAAACGTTATCCAGAAGTTAATGCTTCTATTGATGGCACTGATGTGGTTTATCACAACTATTTTGATATCAGCATCGCAGTATCTACACCTCGTGGTCTGGTGACGCCAGTACTGCGTGATGCAGATGCATTGAGCATGGCTGATATTGAGAAAAACATCAAAGAGCTGGCTATTAAAGGCCGTGACGGCAAATTGACCGTTGAAGAACTCACCGGTGGTAATTTCACTATTACCAATGGTGGTGTTTTTGGTTCCTTGATGTCTACTCCAATCATTAACCCACCACAAAGTGCGATCCTTGGCATGCACGCTATTAAAGATCGCCCAATGGCAGTAAATGGTCAGGTTGCGATCCTTCCAATGATGTATCTGGCTCTGTCTTATGACCATCGTCTGATTGACGGGCGTGAGTCTGTGGGCTTCCTGGTGACTATCAAAGAAATGCTGGAAGATCCAACACGTTTGTTGCTGGATGTATAGCATCACCATCAGGGCGGAGGGTGTTAAATTCCGTCCAGTCTGAAGTCAAACGATGTTGATGTAAAAAGTGCTGATGTAACAAATTATGCGGCCAGCCTTCGGGCTGGTCATATCCAGAGCAACAAAATAGAAGGTAATTTACCTTTCTTAGATTAAATTATGGATAGAACATCATGAATTTACACGAGTATCAGGCAAAACAACTTTTTGCACGGTATGGCTTACCAGCACCTGCTGGTTATGCCTGCACTACACCGCGCGAAGCAGAAGAAGCAGCATCCAAGATTGGTGCAGGCCCTTGGGTCGTTAAATGTCAGGTTCATGCAGGCGGTCGCGGTAAAGCCGGGGGCGTGAAAGTCGTCAATAGCAAGGAGGATATCCGTGCTTTTGCTGAACAGTGGCTGGGTAAACGACTGGTAACTTACCAGACAGATGCACAGGGGCAACCTGTCCATCAGATCCTGGTAGAAGGGGCTACCGATATTGCTAAAGAGCTGTATCTTGGTGCCGTTGTTGACCGTGGTACACGTCGTGTAGTGTTCATGGCCTCTACCGAAGGTGGTGTCGAAATAGAAAAAGTGGCGGAAGAAACGCCCGAACTGATTCATAAAGCAATCATCGATCCACTGGCTGGCCCTATGCCCTACCAAGGCCGTGAACTGGCGTTCAAGCTGGGTCTGACTGGTAAGCAAGTCAACCAATTCACTAAAATTTTCTTGGGATTGGCAAACCTTTTCCTTGAACGTGACCTGGCTCTAGTCGAAATTAACCCGTTGGTTATTACAACTCAAGGTGATCTTGTCTGTCTGGATGGGAAGTTGGGTGCGGACGGTAATGCTATGTTCCGTCAGGCCGAATTGCGTGAAATGCACGACCCTTCGCAGGAAGATCCACGTGAAGCTCAGGCTGCACAATGGGAACTGAATTATGTTGCGTTGGATGGCAACATTGGTTGTATGGTAAATGGTGCTGGTTTGGCGATGGGAACTATGGACATTGTCAAGCTGCACGGTGGCGCTCCGGCTAACTTCCTTGATGTAGGCGGTGGTGCGACAAAAGAGCGTGTTACTGAAGCCTTCAAAATTATCCTGTCGGATGAAAATGTGAAAGCTGTCTTGGTAAATATCTTTGGTGGGATCGTCCGTTGTGACCTGATTGCTGACGGTATTATTGGTGCGGTGGAAGAAGTAGGTGTTCACGTACCTGTAGTCGTTCGTTTGGAAGGAAATAATGCTGAACTGGGTGCGAAGAAACTGGCTGATAGTGGTTTGAATATCATTGCAGCAACCAGTTTGACAGACGCAGCTAAACAGGCAGTCGCAGCAGCGGGGAACAAATAATGTCTATTTTAATTGATAAAAACACCAAAGTGATTTGTCAGGGTTTCACTGGCAGTCAGGGTACTTTCCATTCAGAACAGGCGCTCGCTTACGGTACTCAAATGGTTGGCGGTGTAACGCCAGGTAAAGGTGGTACGCAACATCTTGGTTTGCCCGTCTTTAATACTGTCCGCGAAGCAGTTGAAGCAACAGGTGCGACAGCTTCTGTGATTTACGTGCCAGCACCATTCTGTAAAGACTCTATTTTGGAGGCTATTGATGCAGGTATTAAACTGATCATTACCATCACTGAAGGCATTCCAACGCTGGATATGCTGGCAGTTAAGGTAAAACTGGATCAGACTGGCGTGCGTATGATCGGCCCTAACTGTCCGGGTGTTATTACTCCGGATGAATGTAAGATCGGTATTATGCCTGGTCATATTCATAAGGCAGGTAAAGTAGGTATTGTGTCTCGCTCAGGGACTTTGACCTATGAGGCCGTGAAGCAAACAACTGACGCAGGATTAGGCCAATCCACTTGTGTTGGTATCGGCGGTGACCCAATCCCAGGTTCAAACTTTATTGATATTCTGAAACTGTTCCAGGAAGATCCACAGACTGAAGCTATCGTCATGATTGGTGAAATTGGTGGTACAGCAGAAGAAGAAGCAGCTGCGTATATCAAAGAGCATGTTACTAAACCGGTTGTAGCTTACATTGCCGGTGTAACAGCACCTAAAGGTAAGCGAATGGGACATGCAGGAGCGATTATTGCAGGTGGTAAAGGTACGGCGGATGAAAAATTCGCAGCACTGGAATCCGCGGGAGTGAAGACTGTCCGCAGCCTGGCTGACATCGGCGATGCAGTTAAGGGTTTATTGACCAGTAACTAGTCACAAAATAAGCTATTTTTATAGAAAAAGGCTGCTTTAAAGCCTATCTCTTCTACACAAATCCCTCGATTGAATCGAGGGACTTTTTTGAACCTTTTTCTACCTGGCTGATCTCAATAAGAAATACTACGTTGAGGTCACGTATGATGTTTTCAACAGATGCTGAGCCATGGGCAAAAGACACTTTTCAATATGCTGATTTAGGGGATAGCCGCCGCACTAAGCGGCTGATCAAACTGACTTCTTCTCTTGCCAATCATTTAGGACAGTCTCTCGTGCAATCTTTAAAATCACCTGCGGATATCGAAGCTGCTTATCGCTTCGCTCGCAATCAAGCCATTAATCCTCAAGCTATCGCAGAAGCTGGCTTTGTCGCCACCGCTGAGCAGGTTAAGCACTATGATTGCCTCCTCGCGCTTGAAGATACGACCTCGCTGGAATTTATCCACCCTACGGTTCGAGATGAGATGGGGCACACCACATCCAATAAGTATTCCAGAGGGATGCATGCGCATTCCGTTCTGCTTTTTGCACCTGATAAGCAACAGGTCGTTGGACTCATTGAGCAGGCACGTTGGACCCGAGACCTTCAGGCTTACGGGCAAAATCAATATCATGCGAGCAGAGCTTATAAAGACAAAGAAAGCTATAAATGGGAACGGGCTTCACGCGCAATGGAAGCCCGCCTCGGTGCTGACATGCGAAAAGTTATCTCGGTCTGTGACCGGGAAGCAGACATTATCGAGTACCTGACCTATAAGGTCTCAAATCATCAGCGCTTTGTCGTTCGCTCTATGCAAAGCCGTTGCATAGAAGAAAGCAGCGACAAGCTTTATCATTACAGTGGCGCCTTGGTGTATGCGGATACGAGAACGGTTCAAGTGAGGCAAAAAGGCGGGCGAAAAGCGCGTGATGCACACTGCGAAGTGCGTTATGCGGCGGTGACCGTAAAAATCCCGGCGAATAAAACCGGTGACGGCGTCCCACTGTACTATGTCGGTTGTCAAGAAACGGGAAATCATGATGGCTTGAGCTGGCACATTCTGACCTCAGAACCCGTGAAAACAAAAGAAGATGCCCAGCGTATTCTCGATTACTACGAAAAACGGTGGCTGATTGAAGAATTTCACAAAGCGTGGAAAAGCGGTGGCACTCAGGTTGAAGAGTTACGCATGCAAAGCAAAGAGAATTTAGAACGCATGGTAGTGATACTCGCGTTTATTGCAGTCCGTCTTCATCAATTGCGCTATCTGGGGCTTAATAAAGAGGAAGCAGAAAAGCAGAGCTGTGAAATGATCCTGAGTCCGCTAGCGTGGAACTTACTGTGGTCAAAGCAAAACAAATCGAAACCACCGAAGAAAGCCCCAAGCCTCTACTGGGCCTATATTAACCTCGGCAAGCTTGCAGGTTGGTACGATTCAAAACGTAATGGTCGAGTAGGATGGGAAAGGCTATGGGAAGGATGGTTCATATTACAAACCCTCCTTGAGGGTTACTTGCTTGCACAGTCTCTTGAGCTATAGATGTGATCAAGAGACAGGCTTTAAAGCAGCCTTTTTATTTCATTTATAAGATAAACAGTAGGTTAGTCTTTTTATATGGAGAGGTGTTTTTAAATTTAATTGAACTTATTTTAGAAAATTCTATTTAATCAATTAATTTAATTATAAATGTTAGAAAAATATATTTTTCTCATAATGAAAATGAAAAGTTAATTTTATAATGCTTTTTACAGCAAAAAATAAATTAATCAGTATTGCGGGAAACAAATTATTAACACTAAATCAACTGTAATGAAATAATAGTTGTAATGATTAACAAAGAACAGAAAAAATTGACTAAAATCAATTTATTAATATGGAATGTGTTCGCTAAACTTGATTTAATTGTTCTAAAATAAATGGTATTACCTCATAAATGAGCGGCAATACTGGCCTATATTGAGAATTCCAATCTTAGTCATGTAAAAGCTATTTATTGTGTGCGAATATAGGCGTAATATCATTGGGGTATTTACTGAATTTTGATTTACTTAATAATTTTTTGTTGTGTTTGAGGCATTTATTGCTGGTAGTTACGAGATTTTCATTTTACGAAAGTCGGGTTGCCGCAAGTCGGTGTCTTCCTGCTAGGAGCAAGGAGTCAAAATGTTTGATATTGTCGAACTGTCACGGTTACAGTTTGCCTTAACTGCTATGTACCATTTCCTATTCGTACCATTAACACTCGGTATGGCGTTTTTGCTTGCGATTATGGAAACGGTATATGTCCTGTCTGGTAAACAAATCTACAAAGATATGACGAAATTCTGGGGGAAGTTATTTGGTATTAACTTTGCTCTGGGGGTTGCAACAGGTTTGACTATGGAGTTCCAGTTCGGAACAAACTGGTCATATTTCTCACATTACGTTGGTGATATTTTTGGTGCACCATTGGCCATTGAAGGTTTAATGGCTTTCTTTCTTGAATCCACATTTGTTGGTTTGTTCTTTTTCGGTTGGGATCGCCTGAGCAAGAAACAGCATTTGGTTGTAACTTGGTTGGTTGCATTAGGTTCTAACTTCTCTGCATTATGGATTCTAATTGCGAATGGTTGGATGCAAAACCCGATTGCATCTGATTTCAATTTTGAAACCATGCGCATGGAGATGGTGAGCTTTAGCGATCTGGTTCTGAATCCTGTTGCTCAAGTGAAATTTGTTCATACTGTAGCTGCGGGTTATGTGACAGGTGCGATTTTCGTCTTGGGGATCAGTGCTTATTACTTGCTTAAAGGGCGGGATATTCCGTTTGCTAAACGTTCATTTGCCATTGCATCAAGTTTCGGTATTGCAGCAGTCCTGTCCGTCATTGTACTGGGGGATGAATCTGGATATGAAATGGGGGATGTGCAGAAAACCAAACTGGCTGCCATTGAGGCAGAGTGGGATACGCAAACTCCTCCGGCTGCATTCACGCTGATTAGTATTCCTGATCAGGATAAAATGGAAAACAAATACTCCATCCAAATTCCTTACATATTAGGCCTTATCGCTACACGCTCTACTGATACTCCGGTTGTTGGCTTGCGTGACTTGATGAGTCAGCATGAGCAACGTATCCGTAATGGCCTTAAGGCATATGAATTGCTGGAAGAGCTGAGTGCAGGTAACACTGATCCGGCAGTACGTAAGGCATTCAACGAAAGCAAAAAAGACCTTGGTTACGGCATGCTCGTAAAACGTTACACCTCAGAGGTAGCAAACGCGACAGAAGAGCAAATTAAAGCCGCTGCGAAAGATTCTATTCCACGTGTGGCACCGCTTTATTTTGCATTTCGTATTATGGTTGCTTGTGGCTTCATCATGTTATTGGTTATCGGCCTGGCATTCTTCAGCGTTATCCGTAATCGCATTGGTCAACAAAAGTGGTTATTGCGTGCGGCGTTATTTAGTATTCCATTACCGTGGATTGCGGTTGAAGCTGGTTGGTTTGTTGCAGAGTATGGCCGTCAGCCTTGGGCTATTGGTGAAGTATTGCCAACCGCAGTGGCAGCTTCGACACGCAGTACTGGTGATCTGATTTTCTCAATGGCACTGATTTGTGGTCTGTATACCTTGTTCCTGATCGCCGAAATGTTTCTGATGTTTAAATTTGCTCGCCTTGGTCCAAGTAGCCTCAAGACTGGGCGTTACCATTTTGAACAGAAAACCATTTCTTCAACCAATAATTCTTCAGCGAATAATATTGAGTAAGCAGGGGTCCACATATGCTTGATTATGAAGTGTTACGATTTATATGGTGGCTGCTGATTGGTGTATTGCTAATCGGGTTTGCAGTGACCGATGGTTTTGACATGGGTGTTGGTGTCCTGCTGCGGATTATCGGCAAAAATGACACTGAGCGCCGTGTCATGATTAACTCAATTGCCCCTCACTGGGACGGTAACCAGGTATGGTTAATTACAGCGGGTGGCGCACTGTTTGCTGCCTGGCCAGCAGTATATGCTGCCGCTTTCTCCGGTTTCTATGTAGCGATGATTTTGGTGTTGGCTGCGTTATTCTTCCGGCCTGTAGGGTTTGACTATCGTTCAAAACTGGAAAACAGAAAATGGCGTAACATGTGGGACTGGGCGTTATTTGTTGGCAGTTTTGTACCTCCATTGGTCATTGGAGTTGCATTCGGTAACCTGCTACAAGGCGTACCACTGATGATAGATGTAGATCAGAGGGTTTCCTATGAAGGGTCATTCTTTGAGTTGCTGAACCCTTATGGGCTGCTGGCAGGTATCATCAGTTTGATGATGATTACGACACAAGGGGCAACTTACCTGCAAATGCGTACTACGGGTGAATTGCATTTGCGTTCCCGTACTGCGACACACGTTTGTGCATTGATAACCGCAGTGGCTTTCTTACTAGCGGGTGTGTGGCTGATATATGGCATTGATGGTTATGTTGTGACTAGCGGTCTGGATGTGAATGGAGTATCTAATCCATTGCATAAACAAGTTACTCAACAGGTTGGGGCATGGCTGATCAATTTCAATAATCAGCCAATATTGTGGTCAATACCTGTATTGGGTGTCATTCTTCCTTTGTTGACTATGCTGGCAACTCGATTGGATAAAGGTGCCTGGGCGTTTCTATTTTCATCACTGACAGTTGCTTGCATTATTCTGACCGCAGGAATATCCATGTTCCCGTTTGTGATGCCATCAAGCCTTAATCCGAATGTCAGTTTGACTATGTGGGATGCGACATCCAGTCAGTGGACGTTGCAAATTATGTTCGTTGTTGCGCTTATCTTCGTTCCTATTATTCTGTCATACACCATTTGGTGTTACTACAAAACCTTTGGGCGTTTGGATAAGAGCTACATTGAAAACAACAAACACTCACTGTACTAATCACTGTACTAAAGGAGAATAGAACATGTGGTATTTTGCTTGGATTCTGGGGACGCTCTTAGCTTGTAGTTTTGCAGTTATTGCTGCTTTGGCACTTGAGCATAGTGAATCAGAAAAAGTCACTGAGAGTGACAAAAGATAATGTTGGTTGACAAATTTTACCAACTGATGAGTAAGGGTCTGCTAAGGGCCCTTATCCTTATTATGGCTCTTATCTGACGTCTTTTTTTCATCCATTACCTGCTTTTTGATTCTGATTTTTGGCTTATATCATTTCCTTAAGTAAACTATTTATGATTTTATAGGACGCTGGCCTATAAATTTTTTTGATTTCTTTAATAACAAGTCATTCCAAAGCGCTATTGTCTTGAGTATAGTGACAGCGTCAATTTGCCTGATTAGGATTATATGTGAGTAATATGTTGTTCCGTTGGCCTATCCGTGTTTACTACGAAGACACAGATGCTGGTGGTATAGTCTATCACGCTCAATATTTGGCTTTTTACGAAAGAGCACGTACAGAGATGCTGCGTGATAAGGGCTTCCACCAAAAGTATATGTTGGATGAACAAATTGGTTTTGCTGTCAGCCGCATGACCGTTGACTACCGGAAACCAGCAAGGCTGGATGACCAGCTAGTTGTGGAAAGCGAGATCACGAATATCCGTGGTGCTTCACTGACATTTATCCAACGAATTATTGATTGTAATGATGTAGTTATCAGTAACGCAGAATGCCTGATCGTCTGCGTAAATTCATCTCAAATGAAGCCTATTGCGCTTCCAAAGTCTATTGTCGCGGAGTTTAAGCAGTGACTGACATGAACATCCTAGATTTATTTCTGAAGGCAGGCTTTTTAGTGCAGCTGATCATGTTAGTCTTGATTGGCTTCTCTGTAGTTTCTTGGGCAATTATTATTCAACGAACAAGAATTCTGAATGCTGCTACCCGGGAAACGGAAGCATTTGAAGATAAATTTTGGTCTGGGGTTGAATTATCCCGTCTTTATAAAGAAAGCCAGTCACGCCGCGAATCTTTAAGTGGCACTGAACAGATTTTCTATTCTGGTTTTAAAGAATTTGCTCGCTTACATCAGGCAAATAACCATGCACCAGAGGCTGTTATTACGGGAGCTTCCCGCGCTATGCGAATTTCAATGAATCGTGAATTAGAAACATTGGAAAATCATATCCCATTCCTGGGTACGGTGGGTTCTATTAGTCCCTATATCGGCCTGTTTGGTACAGTCTGGGGGATCATGCATGCTTTTATTGCTCTGGGAGCGGTAAAACAGGCAACATTGCAAATGGTCGCGCCTGGTATTGCGGAAGCTTTGATTGCAACAGCAATTGGTTTGTTTGCTGCGATTCCGGCGGTGATAGCTTATAACCGTCTGAACCAGCGTGTCAATAAACTGGAACAAAGTTACGACAATTTTATGGAAGAATTTCTGGCGATTTTGCATCGTCAGGCTTTTGTTTCTAATTCCAATAAGTCGTAATTCATTGTAAGGGGAAAAAGCGAATGGCGCGCACTCGTAGTCGCAGACGTGAGCTAAAATCCGAGATCAATATCGTCCCCTTGCTGGACGTGTTGCTGGTTTTGCTGCTGATTTTTATGGCAACTGCCCCGATTATCACACAAAGTGTCGAAGTTGATTTACCTGATTCGGTGGATTCCAAAACCGTCTCCAGTTCTGATAATCCACCGGTTATTGTAGAAGTTTCCGGGGTAGGGCGGTACAACATGGTTATTAATCAGGAGCGTTTAGAATTACTACCTGAACAGCAAATTATTGCTGAAGCTCAAACCTTGATGAAAGCTAACCCAAAAACAATTTTCTTGATTGGGGGTTCAAAGGAAGTCCCTTATGATGAAATCATCAAGGCACTTAATATGCTTCGTCAAGCGGGTGTGAAATCGGTTGGTTTAATGACTCAGCCTATTGGTGCCTGATGGTGGCTTTTACTTAAAGTTTCTGGATGTCGAGCGTGGGAAAGACAAACAAGCAAAACAGTGGGCTAAATCGTGCCGTTATCATTTCAATTATTTTGCACATTATCCTGTTCGGATTTTTGATTTGGGGATCTTTGAAGCAAAAAACGGAAATGGGAGGCGGTGGAAATAGTGGTACGGTGATTGATGCCGTTATGGTCGATCCGAATGCGGTAGTTCAGCAATATAATCAGCAACAGCAACAGCAGGCTAATGCAAAGTTGGCTGAGCAGCAACGGAAGAAAAAAGCTGAACAACAGGCAGCCGAATTGCGTGCTAAGCAGGCAGAAGAGCAGGAGCGGCTGAAAGCCGCAGAAGAAGAACGGATAAAAGCACAGCAAGTCGCGGAAGAACAGAAAAAGTTGGCTGATGCTGTGGCGGCTAAGGCCCGTGAAGAGCAAAAGATTGCCGAAGAAGCCGCTGCTAAAGCGAAAGCGGAGCAAGAAAGAATTCTGAAAGAGCAGGCAGAAGCTCAGAAAAAAGCAGAAGCCCAAGCTAAGAAAGAAGCAGAAGAAGCTGCGAAACGAAAAGCTGAAGCAGAAGCGAAGGCAAAAGCAGAGGCTGAAGCAAAGGCTAAAGCTGAAGCCGCGGCTAAAGCAAAAGTCAGAGCTAAGGCCGAAGCCCAAAAAGAGGCTCAGGCAGTTGATGATCTGCTTGGGGGATTAACTTCTAATGCGCCTAAACAGCAAGGTGGAGCATCCGCTGCGGGTAAAGGTGGTAGTAAGAAAAGCGGCGTTTCTGAATCGGATATCAATAATTATAAAGGGCAAATTCGGGCTGCGATCCAGAGTCATTTCCGTGATCCGAGTTTATACTTAGGGCGTACTTGTGACTTGAGCATAAAACTGGCATCAGATGGTATGTTGATTAGTGTTCAAGCTAATGGAGGCGATCCCGCCTTATGTAGGGCGGCAATTGCTGCGGCGAATCAAACTAAAATGCCACGTCCACCAAGTAAAGAGGTTTATGAACATTTCAAGAGTTTCTCACTAGACTTTAAACCACAGTAAAGTAAATATTTGGTGGGAATGTGTTATTTATTAGGTGAAATTTCGAATAATTTACTTGTATAAATAAAATTATTAGATTTTATTTAGGTATCTGGTTTTGTTTGTTGGCGTTTGTTAGAATCCGGCGGATTATTGCGGCCATATCGATCGCGATAAGGGAGAGATGATGAAGCAAACTTTTAAACTGACGTTTAAAGCATTATTGGGTTTTCTGGTGCTATGGGCAACGTTTGCTCATGCAGAAGTTCGCATTGAAATTACAGAAGGTGTTGATTCTGCCCGTCCTATTGGTGTTGTTCCATTTAAATGGACGGGGGCAGCAATCCGCCAGAAGAAATTGGTTCAATTGTTGCTGCCGATTTGAGGAACAGTGGGAAATTCAATCCTATTACTCCCGATCGTATGCCACAACAACCTACCACAGCCTCTGAAGTAACACCTGCGGTATGGTCTGCTCTTGGAATAGATTCTGTAGTCGTAGGGCAAATTCAACCTGCTGCTGATGGTAAATTTTTGGTTTCCTATCAGTTGGTTGATGTGGCTGGAACGCCCGGTTCAGTATTAGCGCAGAATCAATTTTCAGTTGAGAAAAAATGGCTACGTTATGCTGCGCATACAGCCAGCAATGAAGTATTTGAAAAGCTGACTGGCATTAAAGGCGCATTCACCACTCGTATCGCTTATGTGGTTAAGAAGGTTGCTACGAATAAGTATTCGTATGAACTGCGTGTTGCTGATTATGACGGTTATAATGAAACTCCGGTACGTAGTTCAGCAGAACCTTTAATGTCACCAGCATGGTCACCAGATAATTCTCAACTGGCATATGTGACATTTGAAGGAGGCCGTTCTCTGGTGATCCAAACATTGGCAACAGGAGTGATTCGTCATGTAGCTTCATTCCCTCGTCACAATGGAGCGCCGGCATTTTCCCCTGATGGAGCTAAACTCGCTTTTGCTCTATCCAAAACAGGTAGTCTGAACTTGTATGTGATGGATTTGGCTTCAGGGCAAATTCGCCAAATAACAGATGGCCGCAGTAATAATACTGAGCCAAGCTGGATGCCGGATAGCCAGACACTGGTCTATACCTCTGATCAGGGTGGTCGTCCACAATTGTATAAAATCGATATTAATGGCGGTGCTCCACAACGACTGACTTGGGAAGGTTCACAAAACCAAGATGCTGATGTGAGTCCAGACGGTACTTTTATCGTTATGGTTAGCACAGCGAGTGGCAGTCAGCACATCGCCAAACAGGATCTGGTAACGGGATCTGTCCAAGTTTTGACAGATACGTTTCTAGATGAAACGCCGAGTATCGCACCTAACGGCACTATGGTTATTTATAGCTCCACTCAAGGGCTGGGGACTGTATTGCAGCTAGTTTCGACTGACGGACGTTTCAAAGCGCGTCTTCCGGCTACCGATGGACAGGTTAAATTTCCTGCCTGGTCGCCGTATCTGTGATGCATAATAAGTATGTATGGCAAACTATAAAAGGATCAAAGAGATGCAACTGAACAAAGTGCTAAAAGGGCTGATGTTAGCTTTACCAATCATGGCCGTAGCAGCGTGTACTAACACTAACAAAAATGGCAACAATGATCAGTCTGGTGTAGGCACTGTTGATAATTCTTCTAAAGCAGGTCTGTCTGCTGAAGAATTAGCACGTCAGCAGATGCAAGAGCTGCAAAACAACAATATCGTATACTTTGGTTTCGATAAATACGACATTAACAGCGAATTTGCTCAAATGCTGGATGCGCATGCTGCATTCCTGCGTAGCAACCCATCTGTTAAAGTAACTATTGAAGGCCATGCAGATGAGCGCGGTACTCCGGAATACAATATCGCTCTGGGTGAGCGTCGTGCAAATGCAGTTAAAATGTATCTGCAAGGCAAAGGTGTTTCAGCTGACCAGCTTGCTATCGTTTCTTATGGTAAAGAAAAACCAGCTGTACTTGGTCATGACGAAGCAGCATACGCTAAAAACCGTCGCGCTGTAATCGTATACTAAGAGTAAGGCATGAACAGTAACTTCAGACATTTTGTATTGGGTCTGTCGTTATTGGTTGGCGTAGCGGCTCCATGGGCCGCTACTGCCCGAGCGCCAATCAGTAATGTCGGCTCAGGCTCCACAGATGAGCGCCTTTCCCAATTAGAGCGTATTTCCGACGCTCATAGTCAGTTATTAACTCAACTCCAGCAACAGCTTGCTGATTCTCAGCGTGATATTGATACACTCCGTGGTCAGATTCAGGAAAATCAATATCAATTAAATCAGATCATTGAGCGTCAGAAAGATATTTATCAGCAGTTGGATAAAATCACTAACCCTTCAGGTTCAGAAAATGATAATGCAGTGACCCCAGCGGAAAAGGGAACTGATAATCAGCCCGCAGTCGCCACCAGCACAGGAAGTGAAAAGGGAGATTATGATGCCGCTGTCGCTTTGGCTATCAACACTAAAGAATACGATAAGGCCATCGTAGCATTCCAGAATTTTGCTAAAGCTTATCCTAAGTCGAAATATTTACCGAATGTCAACTATTGGTTAGGTCAGTTGAATTACAACAAAGGTAAGAAAGATGATGCGGCTTATTATTTCGCGACTGTAGTGAAAAATTATCCTAAATCACAAAAAAGCAGTGATTCTCTGTATAAAGTTGGTTTGATTATGCAGGAAAAAGGGCAAAAGGATAAGGCGAAGGCAGTTTATCAACAGGTGGTTAAGCAATACCCCGGCACTAGTGCGGCTAAAATGGCCGAAAAAAAGATTGCAGGAATGTAATAATTATCCCCAAGAGGTTATTTATCAGTCTTTTTGGGGATAGTTGGTCGATTAATAGGCGCTTAAACGGGGCTTGATAAAATAAATATTGCGCCCAACAGCGAAATCAGTATTATATGCCGCCGTTGGCAAGCAATTAAGAAAGCAATGCCAGGCAAGATTTAGATGGGTCGTTAGCTCAGTCGGTAGAGCAGTTGACTTTTAATCAATTGGTCGCAGGTTCGAATCCTGCACGACCCACCATCTAAATTTTCAATCAAACATTCCCCCAGATGGGTCGTTAGCTCAGTCGGTAGAGCAGTTGACTTTTAATCAATTGGTCGCAGGTTCGAATCCTGCACGACCCACCATCTAAATTTTCAATCAAATATTTCCCAGATGAGTCATTAGCTCAGTCGGTAGAACTGTTGGCTTTTAATCAATCTCTCACAGGTTCGGGTCGAAAATTTATTTCTCCTTTTATACGTTAAGATCTCTAAAATACTTAAAGACTTTTGCTTAATAATTCGCTATCTTGTTTAGCATTTAAAACAATTAAGGGCCAAATAGTCGATTTTCATCTTAATTCTACGTTTTTTGTATTGATATACTAAACAACATTTATGGTAAGGATAAGAAAGCATGGATTTTTTCAACATTCATAACATATTAGTACATATTCCGTTAGGAACAGATGGTTATAACCTCTCATACATAGAAGCTGTTGGTACAATTGCGGGTTTATTATGTATTTGGCTCGCCAGTCAAGAAAAAATCATTAATTACCTGTTCGGTTTGATTAATGTGTCATTATTTGCTGTGATATTTTTCCAAATTCAACTTTATGCCAGTCTTATCCTACAGATCTTTTTCTTCGCTGCTAATATTTATGGTTGGTATGCTTGGAGCCGAATCAACGAACAGAAACAGATAGAATTAAAGATCCGTTGGTTGAAACCTAAACAAATGCTTAGTGTTGCGGCAGTTTCTATTCTTTTTATCCTGATCATGACATTCAATATTGATCAGATCTTTGGTTATATGGCAAAAATTGTGGTCCTTGTTTTACAGGGTATGGGCTCCAATATTACTATGCCGAATTTACAGCCAGATGCGTTCCCATTTTGGGATTCAATGATAACAGTGCTATCGATAGTGGCAATGATTTTAATGACTCGTAAGCATGTGGAAAATTGGCTGATATGGGTGTTCATTAATGTTATTAGTGTAGTGATTTACTTCTATCAAGGTGTTCTGGCTATGTCGTTGCAGTATATTATCCTGACGGGGATCGCTCTGAATGGTGCTCGTTTGTGGATAAAAGCAACAAAAAATAATGAATGAAGTGTGATCGATTAAAAACATAAACTAACAGTTAGCGCAGGCCATAAGTCATTAATCAGCTTATGGCTTGTTTATTGATATTTCATTTATTTTCTCCATCTTGTAAGTTCCTGCCTTATTAATTTACTCACTGAATTTACATAATTTTTATGTATATTCTTACTCTTCTATGAAAAAAACTCTTTTCTTACCCGTAAAGATTATTTACAGCACAGCGCCTAACAGTTAGATTGAGATCACAAAATTATTTCAAATAACTGTAAACACATTAGGTGGAAGGTCGATGAATTACCAGAATGACGATATAAAAATAAGGAAAATAACAGAATTATTACCACCAGTTGCATTGCTCGAAAAATTTCCTGCGACAAAAGCTACTGCTATTACTGTCCGTGAAGCCCGTGAAGCTATTCATAACATTTTAACTGGTGAAGATGATCGTCTATTGGTAGTAATTGGCCCGTGCTCAATTCATGATCCAAAGGCTGCATTGGAATATGCAGAGCGCCTGAACAAATTACGTAAGGAATTGAAGGCAGATTTGGAAATCGTGATGCGGGTTTATTTTGAAAAACCTCGTACCACAATAGGTTGGAAGGGGTTAATTAATGACCCGAAAATGGATTGTAGTTTTGATATCAATGATGGATTACGTATAGCACGTAAGCTTCTAATAGATATTAACGATATGGGATTACCCGCAGCAGGTGAATACCTTGATATGATCACACCTCAATATCTTGCAGATCTCATGAGTTGGGGAGCGATAGGAGCGCGTACAACAGAGTCCCAGGTTCATCGTGAGTTAGCATCTGGTCTTTCTTGCCCGGTTGGTTTTAAGAATGGTACTGACGGTACAATAAAAGTTGCGATTGATGCCATTAATGCAGCCAGCTCATCACACTGTTTCCTGTCAGTGACTAAATGGGGTCACTCAGCGATTGTTAACACTGTAGGTAATCAGGATTGCCATATTATTCTGCGTGGTGGTAAAAAGCCGAATTATAGTGCTGAACACGTCGATGCTGTCAAAGAAGATTTGAAAAAAGCAGGATTAGCACCACGGGTAATGATTGATTTCAGCCATGCAAACAGCGCGAAGCAATTCAAAAGGCAAATGGATGTTGGTACTGATGTTTGTGGTCAGATTTCCGCAGGAGAAACTGCGATTATCGGCGTGATGGTTGAAAGCAATCTGGTTGAAGGCAACCAAAGCTTGGATGGTGACGAACCTCTGGTTTATGGACAAAGTGTGACAGATGCCTGTATTGGCTGGGATGATACAGAGACTTTATTGCGGCAATTATCTCGGGCTGTCAGGGCTCGCCGGGGTTAAACCAGTATGAAAAAAGCCGGAGTGACTTCCGGCTTTTGCTTATTATCTTTAATAGATAGTCTGAATTACTTTGCCTTACCTTGGTTTGCTACTGCGGCTGCTTTTGCAGCGATCTCATCTGCATTACCTAGATAATAGTGTTTGATTGGTTTCATGTTTTCGTCAAATTCATAAACCAATGGCACAGCAGTTGGGATGTTCAATTCAAGAATTTCATCTTCGCCCATGTTGTCCAGATATTTCACCAGCGCCCGCAGGGAGTTGCCATGAGCGGCAATAATGACTTTTTCACCATTTGCAACACGAGGTCTGATAACTTCTTCCCAATAAGGAACAACACGTTCGATAGTGGTTGCCAGACTTTCTGTGACAGGAAGTTCTTCTGGTTTCAGGTTTGCATAGCGAGGATCATGACCAGGATAACGTTCATCATCTTTAGTCAAGTCTGGAGGCGTGATTGCAAACCCACGACGCCACAATTTAACTTGATCATCACCGTATTTAGCCGCTGTTTCAGCTTTGTCCAGACCTTGCAGTGCACCATAATGACGTTCATTCAGTTTCCAGCTTTTTTCAACTGGCAGCCATTGCTGATCGACTTGGTCCAAAATATTCCACAAAGTATGAATGGCACGTTTTAAAACAGAAGTGTAGGCAAAATCAAAAGTAAAACCTTCTTGTTTTAGCAATTGACCAGCCTGTTGTGCTTCAGAGCGGCCTTTATCAGACAATTCAACATCAGTCCAGCCGGTAAAGCGGTTCTCTTTGTTCCACTCACTTTCACCATGCCTTACAAGGACCAGCTTAGTTACAGCCATAGCTTAAACTCCTATCATTAACTTTTTAATACAAAATAAAATGGTCGCTGGGGGCATTATATGGCGCGATAGACCGAAACGGCAAACAATAGTCTCGGAACATCTGATTTAAATCATGTTTAGGCACATCTGAAGACAGTTGCAGCCTGATTATTTCTGCCATTTTTCAAGTGCAGCTTCATTGGCGGTGTTCACTCATCCCGGTTACATAGATCTATATTCCCTGGAGTTTGTTCCCTTGCCGTTGAACCGCATCTTGAAATTTATTGAGCATGGCTGCAACTGGAGATTGGTTGGAATCAGATTCCGTTTAGCTGATGACTGCTTTTATCGGATAAGTGTAAAACAGCAGATGTAACACATTAAGCGTAAAGTGGAATCCGACAGCTACCCATAAACGTCCACTCCACATCCATGCTATACCATAAATCAGCCCCGCCAGTGTTGCGAAAGCCATCAGCAGGACACCGCCAGCAAAATGAGCAACACCAAATATTAGCGAAGTTATGAGAAGTGCAAAATAAGGGTTCATCCACTGGCTGAGTTTTTGTTGAATATAACCACGGAATAAGGCTTCTTCTGCCAATGAAACGAATAAGATATTGGCAGCAACAAATGCAGGAAACCAGCTAGGGAGATGGAGTTCAACGGCTAATCCACCGAGAACAGTCGCGAGCCCTAATAATGCAGGTATAGTTGCGATTAACAGTGCCCAACCATGTGCCGGAGCATTAACCATCGGATTGCGGCGGAATAAACTTGGCATGCAGCATAATAAAATAAAAGGGATCAATGCCTTATCAAAATTAAAATACATGGAAAAAGGTGCGCTGAGTGGCCCAACCTGTACTTTATCCAGATATTTCAGGTTATGAAAACCGGGGATGTAATGTATAAATAACAAAATACTCACAATAACCAATAGCAATTCGGTCATATTTTTACCGATAGTATGCTTTTTGGTGACAGTATGCTTTTGGGTATTGAAATAGATATGTGTTACACCCAACACGCTTATTATTAATAGTGAGATAATCGCTGGGTAGGCCAGCACATGAGTACTGATCCCAACAACAATAGCTAAAAATGCAATGAAGAAAGCGATTTTTTGGCGAATATCTAGCAGTGCCAACGAAACGGCAAGTAAAGTCCAGCCCATACAATTCTCGGTTATTTTTGAAAAAAATAGGTAAATAGTCTAAAAATAGACCGAGATTTTATAGCAAGAGAGAGAAAATTCAAAAAAAATAATAAAAAATACCAAAAAAGTGTTCCGTACCGTTCTGCGAGCGGGTAAACCATCTTCTTCATTCGAGAGACGGTGCAGTGTGTAAACTTACCCCCCTCTTAGTGTTATTTGAGAGAGGGGGGATTGTTAAGTACTCACGAAAGGGAACGAGAAGTCAGCTCTGTTTCATATCGGTAGACATCACCATCAGGAATAAATTTCAGCCGATGAGTAATACATTCAGGCGCATCTTCCTGGTGGTGAGAAACAAACAAAAGTTGTGTATCACCACTTCTAATCATGATGTCAATGAAGCGCAAAACTAGTTGACGATTGAGTGGATCAAGCCCTTGTAATGGCTCATCCAGAATTAATAATGCCGGATGTTTCACTAAGGCGCGGGCAATCAACACTAACCGTTGTTGTCCCCATGACAGGCTATGAAATGGACTGTTTGCAGTAGCGCCAGATAATCCTAATAGCACTAGCCATTCATCAGCTAATTGTTGTTGGCGATCTGAAACTGCCTGATAAAGCCCAATAGAATCAAAGAAACCGGAGAGGATAACATTACGGACGCTGGTACTGACACGATATTCGAGATGAATACTATTGCTGACATAACCGATATGACGTTTTATATCCCAGATAGTTTCACCACTTCCTCGTTGGCGGCCGAATAAAATCAGGTGATTGTTATAACCTTGAGGATGATCACCAGTGATCAGGCTGAGAAGAGTGGATTTTCCGGCACCATTTTCACCGATGATTTGCCAGTGTTCACCAGGCTTAACCTGCCAGTTCAGTCCATGCAATATTGGTTTATCGTTGTATTGAACAACCATATTGTGCATTGATATTAAAGGTTGATCGGTGGGGAGTTGTTTATCAGCCCGGCATTCGTCTGGCTCTGGTAGTTGAATATTTTTTAGAGCCTCACTGTGTGCCAACTGTGCTATAAGAGATTCAGCCAAAATATGCTTTTTTTCTCCGACTAATGTCAAATGACAATCAGCCAATACACCAATTTGTTCTACAAAATCAGGGATCTGGTTAAATCGGTTTAAGATTAAAACCAGAGTGATGCCTTTTGTGGTCAGAGTCTCTAATAATTGAGATAACTGATTTCTGGCATAAGCATCTAGCCCATCAAAAGGCTCATCAAGGATTAAAAGGTCTGGATCGGCCATTAATGCTTGGCAAAGCAATACCTTGCGTACTTCTCCAGTAGAAAGATATTTAAAACGGCGTGAAAGCAAGTCTTTAATGCCAAAGTATTTTGTGAGTTCAAGGCACAACTCATTGTCTTTGTGATACATTTGGATCACTTCTGCGGCAGTACGTCCCGTATCTTCTTCATCCTCACTGAGTAAATCTGTATTGTTGCGTTGCCATTCTTCATCGATCAACTGTTGAAGCTGCTCGAAAGAGATTCGTATCGGAGTATGAAAAGAGCAATGTGTTTCACCTGTCAGTTGAGTTAATTCATTTGATAAAACACGAGCCAGAGAAGACTTTCCACTGCCATTAGCGCCGACAAATGCCCAGTTTTCCCCGGAAATAATTTTTAGTGACGGTAGCCGCAGAATACGGGTGTCACTTAAACGGAAACTACTTTGCTTTACTTGCAATTCAGACATTTCTATTCCTTTTTAAGCAACATCAACTAAAGGATCACAGAAATAAGCGGAATAATCTTCAATGTCAATGAGTAGTCGTCTGTTATTCGTTATGGGTTGATATTTTGGGAAGGGAGGTACAAAAATTGTTACAGCAATCGTTACAACAGCCATTACAACAACAGTACAGATACCCCCTGACAATAAGTATCAGGGGGCAAGTATCAATAACATATCGCTAATTAATATAATGCTGCAATGATCACCTTATCTGCATTAAAAAGGGCAGTCACAGGGGCATGCAGTTGAAGATCCAAATTTTCTATTTCCTGATTGGATAATGTGACACAAAGTGATTCACCACCATCAAGTGTCAGAATAATTTCACTGCATTGTTTTCCTGTTTCAATCTGGCTGATTTGACCAGATAACTTATTCTCAAAAGAGATCTTGTTGGAGGACATTGCAGCTACTGTGTCTTTGCTTAAGGTAATCCACGGAGCCTTAATTAAGGCGATCACCTCCTTACCTTTTGCCAGATTTAATCGGTTAGCGCTTTGCTCTGTTACTGCAGCACAAATTGATGTTTTGTTATCAGCCAGCAGGATACGGACATTTTGCTGAACGTTCTCATCATCACGTTCGACAATGGTTCCGAAAAATTGATTTCTGGCACTGGTTTGGAGGGAAAAGCGGGATATGGCTGCTAACAAGCTATCCAAAGGTAATGAATCCTGATTGAGAACATCAAATGCTTTTTGTTGAATTTTTTCCAACAGCTCGTAGAGCTGTATCAAGCGTTCACCATAACGTGTAAGTTGGGCACCTCCACCCCCTTTTCCACCAGTTGCACGATCAACTAATAACTCATCTGCGAGATGATTCATTTCATTGATAGCATCCCATGCACTTTTATAGCTGATACCAGCTTGCCTGGCTCCCTGACTGATAGAACCCGTGATTTTAATCTGTTTTAGTAACTCAATTCGTCGGGGATCGGCGAAAACCCGGTGCTGCAATTTGAGTGTTAATAATATTTCTGCTTGCATAGTGATTTATTCAGGCAACTATTTGAAAGTTTTTACAGAATAACTGTAAGAATCGCACGTTTCGTCGGTTACTGTTATCTTTTTATTGTCTAGAATAGTGAGATTATTGTCTGTGCAGTACGTTGCTCTTGCTCTGGTAGCGGACAAAGAGAGTTAAATAAGGTACAGTTTATTTTGGGCTAGATGATAGTCACTCATGATATGAGGATGACATGTTTGAGTTGATTAAAAGTATGGCGTTTGCGCTGATTATGGTTCCCGTTGTTATGGCAGTAATTCTGGGATTGATTTACGGGCTTGGCGAGCTGTTTAACTTTATTTCCAAAAACGAATCGAAAAATCTTGAACGAAAGCTTTGATCTCAGTTGATTGAGCATCAGAGTTCACCTTACCCGGTTTTTCCGGGTAATTCTTTTTTGTCTTATGCTTTTTCCTCATCAAGCGCCAGCTTACAAATAAAAATTCTCCACATCCTGGATTGCAACACCTGCCCAAGTGAACACAAAAGCTAAAACTGGCTCACAACTTGCCGATTAATCTCAGGATAGTATTTTCATTTAACGTTGTATCTTGTTATATACAGCGCACCGTCTTGGTTATCATAAGTGGAATACAACATGAAAAAGCGCATAGCAAAGAATTTTTATCAGTTACTGACAGGAACTGTAGTTTCTTTTGCACTTGTCGGAAATGGTTGGGCAGCGGAGAAAGTAACTGTTTTCGCTGCTGCATCATTAACGAATGCACTTAATGATATTGCTGAGCAGTATAAAAAAGAAAATCAGGGAGATATTGTTGCTTCTTACGCATCATCTTCAACATTGGCTCGCCAGATAGAGCAGGGAGCACCCGCAGATATTTTTGTTTCTGCTGATCAACAATGGATGGATTATCTTTCTGATAAGAAACTTATTGTTGAAAATACTCGTCATACTTTGCTAGGGAATCAACTGGTTTTGATTGCTCCCAAAGAGAGTAAACTGAATAAAATCGATATCAATCGAGAAACAAAATGGCAGTCTTTACTGGCTGGAGGACGTTTAGCGGTTGGTGACCCTGATCATGTTCCTGTTGGTATTTATGCTAAAGAATCCTTGCAATATCTGGGTGCGTGGAACTTGGTTAACCCATTGTTGGCTCGTACCAATAATGTACGTAGCGGTATGGCTTTGGTGAACGGGAAGAAGTACCATTGGGAATTGTTTATGGTTCTGATGCCGTTGCCAGCAAGAAAGTGAAAGTGGTTGGTATATTCCCGCAAGAGAGTCATAAACCAGTGGAATATCCCATTGCAATTATTAAAGGTCACGAAAATCAGGCAGTACGTGATTTTTATGATTATCTCAAAACCCCTGAAGCCGTTAACATTTTCAAACGTTACGGTTTTAATCCACTGTAGGAACTATTCTTTTGGAGATGTTAAGTGAATATGAATGGCAGGCAATTTTACTGAGTCTGAAAGTCTCAGGTATTGCGGTGTTATTCAGTTTGCCATTAGGGATCTTGATGGCATGGGTTTTGGCGCGCTGTCAGTTTTTGGGGAAGTCTCTGCTTGATAGCCTTGTTCATCTGCCGTTGGTATTACCTCCGGTTGTTGTTGGTTACCTGTTGTTAATCAGCATGGGACGCCGAGGTATACTTGGGGAGTTTCTTTATAATTGGTTTGGCGTTAGCTTTGCGTTTAACTGGACAGGAGCTGCTCTGGCTTCAGCAGTTGTATCTTTTCCGTTAATGGTCAGAGCCATCCGGTTGGCATTGGAGGCTATAGACCTTCGTCTGGAGCAGGCCGCTCGCACATTAGGAGCAAGTTCACTTAAAGTCTTTTTTACCATTACCTTACCGCTTTCATTACCGGGAATAATAGTTGGTTCTGTGCTGGCTTTTGCCCGTTCACTGGGGGAATTTGGTGCCACAATCACTTTTGTATCGAATATCCCCGGAGAAACACGCACTATCCCTCTGGCTATGTACACATTGATTGAAATGCCCGGTGCAGAAACGGCAGCCGCACGTTTATGTATCATTGCTATAGTGCTGGCCTTGGTTTCATTGTTGATCTCTGAGTGGTTAACTCGTTGGGGAAGAAAGCGGCTGGGGGCCGTATGTTAGAGCTAAGTGTTGAACAGCGTTTGGGTGATCTGCATATGCAGGTTGATACCACTTTGCCAACAGAAAGCATTACCGCCATATTTGGGCTTTCAGGTGCAGGTAAGACTTCGTTAATTAATGTCATTGCTGGTTTAACCCGACCACAAAATGGCAGAATTGCCTTGAATGGACGTATCTTGATTGATACAGAACAAAAAATTTTTCTGCCACCAGAAAAACGCCGAATTGGATATGTATTTCAGGATGCCCGCCTTTTTCCTCATTATCGGGTCAAAGGAAATTTGCAATATGGCATGTCACCCGATATGCAACTGCAATTTGATAAAATTGTAGATTTACTTGGTATTGGTCATTTACTGTCCCGCTTCCCGATAACTTTATCAGGAGGTGAAAAACAGCGAGTTGCAATTGGGCGTGCATTACTGACCGGGCCTGAATTACTGTTGATGGATGAACCAATGGCTTCATTGGATCTGCCGCGTAAACGTGAGTTGTTGCCTTATCTGGAAAAATTGTCAGAAGACGTTAAGCTCCCAATCCTGTATGTCAGTCACAGTTTGGATGAAGTTGTCCATTTAGCAGATAGCGTGGTTGTTATGGATAAGGGAAAAATCAGAGCCACAGGTTCACTGGAAGAAGTATGGTCAAACAGCATACTGCGTCCGTGGTTACAAAAAGAGAGTCTTAGCAGCATACTACCTGTGATTGTGATGGATCACCACCAACGTCATCAGATGACGGCGGTAGCGGTGGGAGATAAAGCCCTTTGGTTGCCGAAAATCGATGCAGTTGCAGGAACTGGCTTGCGTATCCGAATTGATGCATCGGATGTCTCTTTAGTATTAGAACCACCAAGAGGCAGCAGTATCCGCAATACCTTACAGGTGAAAGTCATCGAGATCTTTGAAGAGGCTGGTCAGGTTGATGTCAAATTGTCGTTAAGCGATCAATTCCTATGGGCAAGGATCACACCATGGGCGCGGGAGGAGCTTAACTTACGCACAGGGCAATGGTTGTATGCTCAGATAAAAAGTATTTCACTGAATCGACACCTGTAAGGTCAACTATTCACGAAAGAAAAAATTGAAAAAAATAAAAGGATAGATGATTCAGGGAGGGAAACTGTTTTTCGCTTCCCCTTGAATCCAGCGAATTAAGTGAAAAGCTAAAGCGCATATTTTCGAATGACTTCCGCAATACCGGGCTGAGTATTGTTCTTTGTAACAAGATCTGCCCGTGCTTTGACATCATCGACAGCATTTCCCATAGCAACACCTAGACCTGCTGCTTCCAGCATACTGAGATCATTATAATTATCGCCAAAAGCCAGGACATCATTCATACTCATCCCTTGTGACTCTACCCATTGCTGTAAACGCATCCCTTTGCTATTGCCTTTTTTGGTGATATCGACCTGATCAAACCATGACCATTCACATGCCAGACCCACATTTTTCTCAATTTGCTCGCTAACCTCACGCAGTTTCTCTAAATCGGGAGAGCTGGTAGCGAACTTCCAGATGAAATTCACATTGTGCAGTGCTTCCTGAAAATTCTTAATGTGCTGGAGAGTAGGGCGTTGGTGCTCAGGCAGAGAATTTGACCACGCAAAGGTACGGGTAACTGTGTGTGGAAATTCATATAAAATAGCCTCATCAACATACATCAGATGCTCAATTTCCGCACCCTGCAAATAAGAAAGTGCTTGAGAGGCTTCTTGAATAGAGAGAGGATTGGCAGCCAGAACCTTTTTAGCGTGGTAATCGTATGAATAAGCCCCGTTACAGCAAATAGCTGGAGTATCGAGTTGGAGTGCTTGATAGAAAGGGTGAATGGCAACATGATGACGCCCAGTGACAATCAAGACCTTAATACCCGCCTGGCAAGCTTCACTTAGGGCTGTTATTGACTCTGGCAGAATATTTTTTTGTGGATCAAGTAATGTTCCATCCAGATCCAGTGCGATAACGCGGTATGACATGAGTTAGCCTCTAGATTGTTGATGATTTAAGCAAATATTATATGCTAATTAGAATTATTACAGATCAATAAAATAGTGATGGAGCGTTAAGGAGAGAAAATGAAACAAGTGGTTTATACAGCCAGTCCGAATAGTTGTCAGATTCATGTCTGGTCTCTGAATATTGTTGGAGAACTTTCGTTACTCCAGACGGTAAATGTACCGGGTGAAGTACAACCGATGGTGGTTAATCCTGATGGTAAACATTTATATGTAGGGATACGCCCTCAATTCAACATCGTAACTTATAAAATTGGCTCTGATGGACGATTGGAGCAACAAGCCATTGCACCATTACCGGGTAGCCCGACTCATATTTCAACGGACAAAGCAGGGCGTTTTTTATTTTCTGCTTCCTATAGCTTCAACAATTTAAGTGTTCACCCTATTGACAAAAATGGCGTTGTCAAAGCACCGATCCAAATTGTAGAAGGGTTGAAAGCACCACATTCGGCCAATATTGATCGGGAGAATCGCCAATTATTGGTTCCATGTTTGAAAGAAGATCATATTCGTATTTTTGATTTGAATGAGCAGGGATATCTGACAGAAAGCCGTGCCGACGAAATTACAACAGAATCAGGTGCAGGCCCACGCCATATGGCTTTTCATTCAGAAAAGGAGGCAATTTATTGCATTAATGAGCTCGATTCAACCGTAGATGTGCTGCGTAAATGGGAGAAATACCGCATAATACAATCTGTTGATTCATTGCCTGCTGATTTTTCCAGTGTCCGTTGGTCTGCGGATATTCATATCACACCGGATGGCCGTCATCTCTATACCAGCGAGCGTTCTGAAAGTGTGATTAGTCACTTCCGTGTTTCAGAAGATGGCTATCATCTGACATTAGCAGGACATTACCCGACAGAAAGTCAGCCTCGTGGTTTTGCTATAGATTACAGTGGTAACTTTTTAATCTCGTCAGGGCAGAAATCCAATCATATTTCAGTATCCAGCATTGATAAATACAGCGGAAAACTGACCCAATTGGCGCGTTATCCGGTTGGTAAAGGCCCTATGTGGGTAACAGTATTGGCATTGTAATTGGAAGCCGCGCAAATTCTTAGCGCGGCATTTGCTTCTTCTTCTAAAAAATTATGCTGATACCCGGCCATCTTTTAGGCAAGACTAAAGGTGCCAACTCCTGAGAAAACAATAGGATATGTAACCAGTATATGATGTTGATATACAGAAATTAAATCTCCCAAATAAGTACTACCTTTAAATAAACGCAGATAGATTTTTTGAGGATAAATGAAAAGTTGGAAATTAAGCGGAGTATTTATAATTGTATTGGTATGGTGTATTACACCACCAAGATAGAGATGGTTAAAATTCAATTGTGGCATATTATATCCACCATAAATATACCCATTGAAATTAGCATTCCTTCTTGTATTTGGAGCAGTTCCAATTAAAACAGGATAAGATGATACTTGAATAAACGGATAACTTCCATACTGGACATATGTGTTAATATTAAAATATCCACTGACATAAAATGAGCCAGTTCAGGTTTCTCTTTTGCTATTGCCTCATAATGCAATTGCTCTTGCTCATACATGTCGTTGGACTGTGTAAATATAGCATCCAGTTCGTCTTTAGAAGGTACAACTAAGTTTTCTTGGTTCATGATAATATCCCTCTCTGGTTAGAATAAATATGACTGTGTACGCAATATATCAGAAAATTTATTTTTAAATGATGAAGAATATAGATAATTATTTGATAATATTTATCAGTGACTGATTTTTGAAGTTAATTTGGATAATTATATGGCGAGTTTAATAATATAAATCGACAAATAAATAACTTTAAAAAAATAGAAGAGATAATTAAATTTTAGGAAAATAAGGCCAGCATAATTATAATGCTGACCTTAATGATTAAATTATTGCATCAGTAATAGCATTTGTCAGTTTCGACAATTGCCCAGGCTGAATAATATAAGGAGGCATTAAATAAATTAAGCGTCCAAATGGTCTTATCCAAACCCCCTGTTGTACGAAATGATGCTGTAGAGAAACCATATCAACAGGCTGTTTTATTTCTACAACGCCAATTGCACCTAATACCCGTACATCTTCAACCGTTTCATGTGATTTCAGAGGCAGCAACTCTTTTTTTAACTGAGATTCAATTGACTGAATACGCTGTTGCCACTGGCTCCCAGTAAGTAGTTTCAGACTGGAGCTGGCAACGGCACAAGCCAGTGGATTGCCCATAAAAGTTGGGCCATGCATAAAACAGCCAGCCTCACTCTGGCTGATGATTTCTGCTACATGGCGAGTTGTTAACGTTGCGGATAACGTCATATAACCGCCTGTTAGTGCTTTACCCAAGCATAAAATATCTGGTTCGATATCAGCATGTTCACAGGCAAATAACTTACCTGTGCGGCCAAATCCGGTAGCAATTTCATCCACAATCAGCAAAATCTGGTATTCATGACAAAGTTGACGGACCTGACGCAGATACTCAGGATGATAAATTCGCATTCCGCCCGCTCCCTGAACAATCGGTTCCAGAATGACAGCAGCGATTTCGTCATGATGCTGTTGCATTAATTGCCGGAAAGAAGCGATATCTTCTGGTTGCCATTCACCATCAAAACGGGATTGAGGGGCATCCGCAAATAGATGATTGGGGAGATAGCCTTTATAAAGGCTATGCATTGAATTATCGGGATCACAGACCGACATTGCGCCAAAAGTATCGCCATGATAACCATGACGTAGTGTCAGAAATTTCTGGCGTCTTTTCTCCTGTTTTTTCTCTTTGGCTTGCCAATATTGCAGCGCCATTTTCATGGCAACTTCCACAGCAACAGATCCGGAATCGGCCAGAAAAACACACTCTAATGGTGCAGGGGTCATTGCCACTAGCTGTTTACACAGTTTAATAGCAGGTGGATGGATAATACCGCCAAACATTACATGAGACATTTTGCCAACTTGCGTTGTTGCCGCTTCATTAAGCACAGAATGATTGTAGCCGTGGATGGCGGCCCACCATGAAGACATGCCATCAATTAACTTACGACCATCTGACAATACCAGTTCAACGCCGCTGGCTGAAACAACAGGATAAGTCGGCAGTGGATTGCTCATTGATGTATACGGATGCCAGATATGGCGCAGGTCAAATTCAATATCTGAACGATTCATGACAAATTTATTGTAAACCTTTTTTAGTTTGTTTTAGTTGACATGATAGCGGCGTTATTTAAACTGACAACATTTTTCATACTGGAGAAATTACTGTGAGTGAGCGTCAACAATGGACTATCAAACAGGCACAGGCACTGTTTGATAAACCTTTTTTTGAATTATTGTTTCAGGCACAGCAGATACACCGCGAACATTTTGATCCACAGCAAGTACAGGTCAGCACACTTCTTTCAATAAAAACCGGAGCCTGTCCAGAAGACTGTAAATATTGTCCACAAAGTTCCCGTTATAAAACGGGTCTGGAAAAAGAACGCTTGATGGAAGTGGAAAAAGTCATTGAATCTGCGCGCAAAGCCAAAAATGCAGGTTCAACCCGTTTTTGTATGGGAGCAGCATGGAAAAACCCACACGAACGGGATATGCCTTATCTGGAGAAGATGGTTAAAGAAGTTAAGGCATTGGGCATGGAAACTTGTATGACACTGGGAATGTTGAACCCATCTCAGGCACAGCGTCTGGCAGAGGCGGGTCTGGACTACTATAACCATAACCTGGACACCTCGCCGGAATTTTACGGCAATATCATTACCACACGCAGCTACCAGGACAGGCTGGATACACTGGAAAATGTCAGGGATGTAGGCATTAAGGTGTGTTCTGGAGGTATTGTGGGTTTGGGGGAGGAAATTCGTGATCGGGCAGCATTGTTGGTACAACTGGCAAATTTGCCGAAACCGCCTGAAAGCGTGCCAATCAACATGCTGGTAAAAGTTAAAGGAACGCCACTGGAAAGTAACGAAGACGTCGATCCATTTGACTTTATTCGTACCATTGCGGTGGCCCGGATCATGATGCCGAAATCTTATGTCCGTTTATCCGCAGGGCGTGAACAGATGAATGAACAGACTCAAGCTATGTGTTTTATGGCCGGGGCCAACTCTATTTTTTACGGCTGTAAATTGCTGACGACTCCGAATCCGGAGGAAGATAAAGACCTGCAACTGTTCCGCAGATTGGGCCTCAATCCTCAGCAGACAAAAACAGCATTTGGTGATAATCAGCAGCAGCAACACTTGACAGAAGCGATCATAAACAGTGCTGAAAATGAACAATTCTATAATGCGGCAATATGATGAATTGGTCAGATTTTATCTCCCGGCGTTTGGCTGAACGCCGGGGCACATCTTTATGGCGTAGCAGGCAAGTCCATTTGGGTTCAAATGGGCAACTCTTAGACACTTCTGATGGTCAGTATCTAAACTTTTCCAGTAACGACTATCTTGGATTGAGCCAACATCCGCAAATTATTGCTGCCTGGCAACAAGGAGCGGAGCGGTATGGTGTAGGCAGCGGTGGTTCGGGGCATGTTACAGGTTATACCGCAGCTCACCATATGCTGGAACAACAACTGGCGGAATGGCTTGGTTATTCCCGGGCTTTACTGTTCATTTCTGGTTATGCCGCTAATCAAGGCGTGATAGCGGCATTGATGGAAAAAGAAGATCGTATTATTGCTGATCGCCTGAGCCATGCTTCATTGATGGAAGCCGCTATGCAGTCTCCAGCTCAACTGCGGCGCTTTCTGCACAATAATCCTGATTCTCTGAAACAACATCTGGCAAAAGAGTGTGCAGGTAAAACATTCGTGGTTACCGAGGGCGTTTTCAGTATGGATGGAGATAGCGCACCACTTGATGTGATTGCACAGCAAACACAATCTACGGGCAGTTGGTTATTGGTTGATGATGCTCACGGTATCGGTATTCGTGGGGATGAAGGGCGGGGTAGCTGTTGGTTGCGGGATGTGAAACCAGAGTTTTTAATCGTCACATTTGGTAAAGCATTTGGTTTAAGTGGTGCGGCTGTGTTGTGTGATGAACAAACCGCAGAGTACCTGGTTCAATATGCCCGACACTTGATTTACAGCACATCTATGCCACCTGCTCAGGCTGTAGCTCTTTCTGAAGCTGTGCGGCAAATCCGGGCTGGAGATGAATTACGCTACCGTCTGCAAAATAATATCCGTTATTTTCGCCGTGAGGCGCAAAACTTACCTTTTTCCCTGATGGGTTCTGAAACGGCTATTCAGCCTGTGATCATTGGTGATAATGAACGTTGTATCGCCTTATCCCACTCGCTTATGCAACAAAAATTATGGGTAAAAGCGATTCTTCCACCAACAGTGCCACCGGATAGTGCCCGCTTGCGTATCACACTGACAGCAAATCATACCCAACAACATATTGATGTATTACTGGAGGCGTTACGTGGATATGGCTGTTAAATGTGTTGATAAACAGGCGATTGCGGGAGCCTTTGGCAGGGCAGCCTCAGGCTATGACACGGTTGCGAAGCTGCAACAACAAACCGGGGAATACCTGATGGAATTGGCTTGGGCAGAAGATACTGGTATGCGGGTATTGGATGCTGGTTGTGGCACAGGTTTTTTTAGTAACCGCTGGAAACAATGGGGTAAACAGGTTATTGCATTGGATCTGGCTGCTGGCATGTTAAATCATGCTCAGAGTCAGCAAGCGGCTGACTATTATTTGCAAGGCGATATTGAGCATTTAGGGCTGGCGGATAGTAGTGTGGATATCTGTTTCAGTAACTTGGCTGTACAGTGGTGTAATGATCTGCCATGTGTATTACAGGAATTCCATCGCGTAACCCGTCCCGGAGGCCTTATTTTATTCTCCACTCTCGCACAGGGCTCACTGTGTGAGCTGGAAGCCGCATGGGAGCGTGTTGATTCTTATCGACACATCAATCAATTCCTGCCGTTGCAGGCGATCGCTGACGCGTGTGAGCCGTATCGGCATCAATTCATACACAAGCAATATAGCCAGCATTATCCACAGTTGCTGCTTTTATTGAATTCCTTGAAAGGTATCGGAGCTACACACCTTCATCGTGGCCGTCAACAGGGTTTGATGACGAAAAAACGCCTGAATGTTCTTTCAGAAGTGTATCCGAGAAATAATGGAAGTTACCCATTAAGCTATCAAATTGCTTTTGGAGTCATTTACTGTGACAAATAAATACTTTCTTACTGGGACTGATACCGAAGTGGGTAAAACGGTTGTCAGTTGTGCCTTGTTACAAGCGGCGAATAAAAAAGGTTATCAAACTGCGGGTTATAAACCAGTGGCATCAGGCAGTGAAGTAACTTCGGAAGGGGTACGTAATAGAGATGCTTTAGCTTTGCAGTATAACAGCTCAGTATCGCTGTCTTATCAGGAAGTTAATCCATTAGTATTTGTGGAACCTACTTCTCCCCATATTATCAGTGCTGAGCTCAATCAGCCGATCGAATTTACTGTGATGTCACAAGGCCTGGAAAAATTGGCGGTAAAAGCGAATTGGGTGTTAATTGAGGGGGCGGGTGGTTGGTATACACCATTATCTGAAAACACCACTTTCGCAGATTGGGTGATCCAGGAAAAACTGCCTGTGATCTTGACGGTAGGGATTAAATTGGGCTGTATCAACCATGCTGTCTTAACAGCAAAAGTTATTCAAGGTTCAGGTTTGGAATTAGTGGGTTGGGTTGCAAATGAAATAGAGCTCGCTGGCAAGCGTCAGGCTGAGTATTTAGCAACATTAAAACGGATGATTTCTGCACCCTTACTTGGTGTTATACCCCATTTAAGCGACTTAGATGGAAAAAATGACATTGGAGAATATATAAATATTGATTTATTGGTTAACTAATTATTTATTCTCTGTTAGTTAAAATAGCCCACTGAATAAGTGGGTTTTAGTGGAGATGTTGGTATAAAATATGCTTTATTTTAATAATTGCTGTTCTTTTTTTGAACAAAAAATAACGTGAAACTATTTCAAAATAATATGAAAACACTTCGCCATTGAAGAAATCCACAGAAGAGGATAACTCTGCAACCTCGCATACCTAATAGGATTTGTTGAGTTATCCACTGTTCCTGTGGATAACCTTGTGTATTAGGTTTAGAAAAGTAGTCTGACACAAGATGATACGCGGCTTGCGCAAGATTTGCTGTTATTCTCTCCTTTGCATTTTTTTTATTTAAAATTAATCAGTTATATAAAATCAATCCTTTTCAATGCCTCTTTATCATTCCCTGCTTTATCATTTCAGTAGCTAAAATGAAAATAAGAAAAAGTAAAATAGCTATCTGGGGATAAAAATAGTCTCAATTAATGTTAACTAAGTGTTAATATCACCTTACGGTTGTTTCTACTCTTGGTTAACGTCTGTCGGGTACAACTTTTGAATTGGGGACAATATTATTTTGCTGATCTACTTGAAGCTGGTTTTTTATCCAGTATTATAAGGGCGTTTTGGTCAGCATATATACGTGATGGATTTCAATGTGCAGTCAGCAAAGTTGTAACTTGAAAGATGAGTGTATAGGTATGCAATGATATCGGGTGGAAGATGAGTAAAGAGACGAGCAAAGTATTCAAGTTATGTTCTGATTTCGAGCCTGGCGGAGATCAGCCAGAAGCTATCCGAAAATTACAGGATGGGCTGGAAGATGGTCTTGCCCATCAGACGTTATTGGGGGTTACGGGATCAGGCAAAACATTCACGATAGCCAATGTTATTGCAAATATGAATCGACCAACGATGATTTTGGCTCCGAATAAAACGTTGGCGGCTCAGCTCTATAGCGAAATGAAGGAGTTCTTCCCTGAGAATGCAGTAGAGTATTTCGTTTCTTACTACGACTATTATCAACCAGAAGCCTATGTGCCCAGCTCCGATACTTTTATCGAAAAAGATGCATCTGTGAACGAGCATATTGAACAGATGCGTTTGTCTGCAACAAAAGCCTTGTTGGAGCGAAAGGATGTTGTTGTAGTTGCTTCTGTTTCTGCAATTTATGGTTTGGGTGATCCCGATAGTTACCTGAAAATGATGCTGCACCTGACTAACGGGATGTTAATAGATCAGCGCGCTATCCTGCGTCGTCTGGCAGAGCTGCAATATACGCGTAATGATCAGGCATTCCAGCGAGGAACTTTCCGTGTACGTGGTGAAGTGATTGATATTTTTCCTTCTGAATCAGATGAACATGCGTTGCGTGTTGAATTGTTTGACGATGAAGTAGAACGGCTTTCTTTGTTTGATCCGTTGACAGGGCAGGTGCAATATAATGTTCCCCGTTATACTGTTTATCCCAAAACTCACTATGTCACACCACGTGAGCGTCTCCTTCAGGCAATAGAATATATTAAAGTTGAACTGGATGAGAGGCGTAAAGTTCTTCTGGCTTCAGATAAGCTGCTGGAGGAACAGCGTATAACTCAGAGAACCCAATTTGATCTGGAAATGATGAATGAACTGGGTTATTGCTCCGGTATTGAAAACTACTCCCGCTATCTGTCCGGCCGTGCTCCGGGGGAACCGCCTCCGACTTTATTCGACTACCTGTCAGCGGATGGTTTGTTGATCGTGGATGAATCCCACGTCACTATCCCACAATTGGGTGGCATGTATCGGGGAGATCGTTCTCGTAAGGAAACACTGGTGGAATATGGTTTCCGGTTACCATCAGCGCTGGATAACCGCCCGATGCGCTTTGAAGAATTCGAAGCTTTGGCACCACAAACCATTTATGTATCGGCAACACCCGGCCACTATGAACTGGAGAAATCCGGTAATGAAGTGGTTGAACAGGTAGTGCGTCCAACGGGTCTTATCGACCCAGAGGTTGAAGTTCGTCCAGTTGCGACTCAAGTGGATGACTTATTGTCTGAAATCCGTGCCCGTGCAGCAAAAAATGAACGTGTGCTGGTAACCACTCTGACCAAGCGTATGGCAGAGGATTTGACAGAATATCTGGAGGAGCATGGCGAGCGGGTGCGTTATCTTCATTCTGATATTGACACTGTAGAGCGGGTGGAAATCATCCGTGATTTGCGCCTGGGAGAATTTGATGTACTGGTTGGGATCAACTTGTTACGTGAAGGCTTGGACATGCCGGAAGTCTCTTTAGTTGCAATTTTAGATGCCGATAAAGAAGGTTTCCTTCGGTCAGAACGTTCTTTGATCCAGACAATTGGGCGTGCAGCGCGTAATCTGCACGGCAAAGCGATTCTGTACGGTGATAAAATCACCGATTCCATGGCGAAAGCAATTAGTGAAACAGAACGTCGTCGTGCTAAACAACAGGCGTTTAACGAAGAGCACGGTATTACACCAAAAGGGTTGAATAAAAAAATCGGCGATATTCTGCAAATTGGTCAATCTGTTAATGGTAAAGGGAAAACTAAGACTAAAAGCAGAGGTAAAGCAGATTTGGGGATGGATGATTACCAGAAACTCTCAACGAAAGAATTGGAGAGTAAAATCCGCGAATTGGAAGAAAAGATGTACCAATATGCTCGGGATCTTGAATTTGAACAAGCGGCTAACATGCGCGATCAGGTTCAGACATTAAGAGCACAGTTTATTGTCAATTCTTAAATTGAAATGGAGAGTGAAATAATCACTCTCCATCGGCAACTTAGCTATGTAATCTGTAATATAAGCCACTAACGAATGAATTATCCCAGTTTTTGCAGCGTATCTTCTATCGCTTGCCGTAATAATTCGCGATCATGACGATAAGGAATATCCTGAGCTTCTAAAATTTGTTGTGTGATAATCCTGTCATTCAAATTGCTGGTATCTGTGCATGGGCCAACAATGATTGCATTAATCATCTTGCGACCAATCGTATTCTCTATCATATCGAGTTTATCTTTCAATGAGAGATCAGCGGCAGCATGACTGAGCTCTTTTCCTAAGTTACCGATATAAATCATATTGGCATTACTGCGACGCAAGGATTGAGTTAAATCTTTCAACAATAATACTGGCATCAGACTGGTGAAAAAACTACCAGGGCCGATTAGAATTAAATCAGCCTGTTCAATTGCTTCCAGTGCTTCTTTAGTGGCGTTAACATGGGGGTAAAGCATTAACTCTCGCGGGACACAATTCAGTTGGTCAATATTCACTTCACCATATACCGTATTTCCCTGATCATCTACGGCCATTAAATCAACAGATTGTTCAGACATAGGGATCAGGTGAGCATTCACTTTCAGTAGATTGCGGATCAGATTAATCGCCTCAAGAGGCCGAACACTTAAATGGTCCAACGCTTTTAACATCAAATTACCCAGATTATGTCCCGCCAGCTCGCCATTACCACCAAATCGGTACTCAAACATGGCTGAAGCAACAGTAGGTTCCGTAATCAACTGATTAAGGCAATTGCGGGTATCTCCCCAAGCGATACCACCTTCGGAACGTCTTATTCTTCCGGTAGAGCCTCCATTATCTGTTGTAGTGACAATACCAGTCAGCCGGGTACTGAGAGATGAGAGGGAAGACATGACGCGCCCAAGTCCGTGGCCACCTCCGAGGGCAACAACACGATCCAAATCGGCTAATGTTCGGTTTCGCATAGGGTTCCTGTTACTGAATAAATTTTATGTAATCTATCATAAAGTATGATGTTTTGAGCAATTGCCATGATTTTATGCGGTTTTTATCAACTATTTTTCTACATAAATAAAATGAATAGACGACAACAGATTGATGTTGATGATATTTCTTAACTCGTTGTATATAAAGATATGTATCGGTATCGAAGTTAGCTTTTTATTGATTTAAGCGTTAGAATCCACACTAAGACTTGGTTATTCACGTAATAGTTTACATGATGACCAAGTTTGAAATTAACCCCTAGCCTCTGCATCTAAGTCTTTGCTGTGTAACTTTTTATTAATTAGTTCTACCATAATAATGAGTTCTACCATAAATAGTTCTATCAAATGGATACCACATCGATATGATGCTTTGGCCGTGGCTCTTGAGTCACCAGGGTGCAAGGCAGAAATGCCTGCATCCCCCATGATTGGAAGGTGTTATAGTGGAACAACTCATAGATATGTTCTCCCGCAAGTTTTACTACTTGAGGTTATCGATTACTGATGTATGTAACTTTCGTTGCACCTATTGTCTGCCCAACGGTTACCAACCTAACAGCTCTCCGGAACACAAATCATTTCTGACCCTGCCGGAGATCCGTCGTATCAGTCGTGCATTTGCCGAGCTTGGCACAGAGAAGATCCGACTGACCGGAGGAGAACCCACTATGCGCCGTGATTTTTGCGATATTATTGCGACGGTGCATGAAAATCCACAGATTAAAAAAATTGCTGTCACGACTAATGGTTACCGTATGGAGCGTGAGGTTGCTCGCTGGAAAGAAGCTGGCCTTACAGCAATCAATGTGAGTGTGGATAGTCTCGATCCCCGTCAATTTTACGCTATTACCGGACAAGATAAGTTTTTTCAGATTATGCGTGGCATTGATGCGGCCTTTGAAGCGGGTTTTAGCACAGTAAAAGTTAATTCGGTGTTGATGAAGAATATTAATGATATCAGTCTGCCAGCTTTTCTTGATTGGATAAAGCCCCGTTCAATTCAACTGCGCTTTATTGAGTTGATGGAAACGGGAGAAGGGAGTGCAATTTTCCAGCGTCATCATCTTTCCGGTGATGTAATCCGACGTCGCTTACTTCAACAAGGTTGGCAGCAGCAGCGGCGAGCACGTAGTGACGGGCCGGCTCAGGTGTTCAGGCATGCAGACTATCAGGGAGAAATCGGTTTGATCATGCCGTATGAAAAAAATTTCTGCCAAAGTTGTAATCGTCTGCGTGTTTCCGCTATTGGCAATCTTCACCTGTGCCTGTTTGGTGAACAGGGGATCCCGTTACGTGATTTATTATCCGATGATACATCACTTAATGATTTGAAATTACGTATTCAGGGCGGGTTGCGTCATAAACGTGAAACGCATTTTCTGCATCAGGGGAATAGTGGCATTACCCCTAATCTTTCTTTTATTGGCGGTTAATTTAACGGCTTAATTTATTTTCAGGAGCAATAATGTCCCAATTAACTCATATCAATACTGCGGGTGAAGCTCATATGGTGGATATTTCTGCCAAAGCAGAAACTGTGCGTGAGGCCAGAGCGGAAGCTTTTGTTGAAATGCAGGCCGAAACGCTGGCTATGATTATGGCCGGTGATCATCACAAAGGGGATGTTTTTGCAACGGCCCGCATTGCAGGCATTCAGGCAGCGAAGCGGACTTGGGAATTAATTCCCCTGTGTCATCCTTTGTTACTCAGCAAAGTTGAGGTTCAATTAGAGGCACAAACAGAACATAACCGTGTCAGAATTGAATCCTGTTGTCGTCTGGCAGGCAAAACCGGGGTAGAAATGGAGGCCCTGACAGCCGTTTCCGTAGCAGCACTGACAATTTACGACATGTGCAAGGCAGTACAAAAAGATATGGTTATCGGGTCTGTACGTTTGCTGGAAAAAAGTGGTGGAAAATCAGGAAATTTTAAGGTGGAAAAATGATAAAAGTTCTGTTTTTCGCTCAAATCCGTGAGTTGGTGGAAACCGATTATCTTGAAGTGCCCAGTGAATATCCAACGGTGGCCCATCTTCGTCAGGCACTACTTGAAAAAGGCGAGCGCTGGAAATTGGCATTGGAAGAAGGCAAATTGCTGGTAGCTGTGAATCAATCTTTTGTTCATGCTGAACATCCTCTGCGTGATGGTGATGAAGTGGCATTTTTTCCGCCTGTTACAGGAGGATAAGCGTGAAAAATACACGGATTTGTGTCCAGAAAGAGGTATTTAATGTTGGAGCAGAATACCAATGGCTGGCACAGTGTGATGAAGATGGTGCGGTTGTGACCTTTACAGGCAAGGTACGAAACCACAATCTTGGTGATAATGTCCGGGCGTTAACATTGGAACATTATCCGGGCATGACGGAAAACATGTTGCAGAAGATTGCTGAAGAAGCTCACCAGCGTTGGCCATTACAACGAATCAACATTATTCATCGTATTGGAAAGTTATATCCGGGGGATGAAATTGTATTTGTCGGCGTAACAAGTACCCATCGCAATACGGCTTTTGCTGCGACTGAATTTCTGATGGATTATTTGAAGACTCAGGCTCCTTTCTGGAAAAAAGAATTCCTTAATGATGGAGAGCGTTGGGTGGAAGCAAAGGAAAGCGATCGGGAAGCCGCCAGTCGTTGGTTAATACAATGATATAAAATCAGAAAAAATATATTAGTGGAGTATTTTGCGAACTATCTCTAAAACTGGGTAAAGAAATAATATGTCACTAAAATTGTCATTAATTGGCAGATGGTTTTGTTCATGTTTTATGCTAATGTATAGCATTTGAAATAGATTGTTTATTTTTAACAATCTTAACCCTTAAACATTGTCATAAAAGGTACTCGTCATGGACCGATATCAACGTTCTAGTGGTTCGATTGTCCAGCAAGCTGGTTCAGGTATACAAACTTATATGGCGCAAGTCTATGGCTGGATGACTTGTGGTCTGTTGTTAACCGCATTTGTTGCATGGTATGTGGCAAATACGCCGGAAATTTTATATGCCATCTTCAGTAACTCTATCGTATTTTATGGCTTGATCATTGCACAACTTGCATTGGTGTTTGTGCTGTCTGGTCTGGTGCATAAAATGAGTGGTGCTCTGGCAACAGGGCTGTTTATGCTCTATTCCATGCTAACCGGGCTGACGTTATCCAGTATTTTTGTCGTTTACACCAGTAGCTCCATTGCCAGCACTTTTGTTATTTCGGCGGCGATGTTTGGTGCGCTGAGTGTCTATGGTTATACCACGAAGCGTAGCTTGAGCGGTTTAGGCAGTTTCCTGTTTATGGGGCTAATCGGTATTGTACTGGCTTCTCTGGTCAATATCTGGCTAAAAAGCCCGGCTCTGATGTGGGCAATTACTTATATTGGGGTTCTGATCTTTGCTGGTTTGACTGCTTACGATACCCAGAAACTGGTCATGCTCCCAATAATTAGATGTTGTGGTAAGATCCCCATTTTTTATGGTGGGTGAGATATGACTAAAGTTGATGTGATTTGTCGTTATTGTCACAAAACAGAAGATGTGAGAGGACATGGAAAAGGTAGTCGTGGGCATCAGCGTTATCACTGTTATGCCTGCCGTAAAACCTTTCAATTAAATTACACCTATCAGGCTTGCAAACCCGGAGTAAAAGCGCAGATCGTTAATATGGCGGTAAATAACAGCGGTATCAGAGACACCGCTCGGACTCTGAAGGTCGGTATCAACACGGTGCTCCGCACATTAAAAAACTCGAACCCAGACAGGTAACCACACTCCCATTGATGGGAAACCACATCGAAATTATCTGGGAAATCGATGAACAATGGTCGTTTGTTGGTAATAAGAAAAATCAGCGTTGGCTCTGGTATGCCTGGGAACCAAACCGAAAAACGGTAGTTGCGCATGTATTTGGTGATCGCAGCAGGAAAACGCTGGAAAATCTGTTAGCGCTACTGGCACCTTTTGAAATCCAATATTACTGTACCGATGATTATGCCGTCTATGACTGTCTTCCTGAGGGGAGGCACCTCAGAGGGAAGAAATTTACCCAGCGTATCGAGAGAACCAATCTGACTCTGCGTATCCGCCTCAAGAGGCTCAATCGGAAAACAATAGGCTATTCCAAATCCGAAGAGATGCACGATAACGATAAAGTGATAGGGACGTTTATTGAACGTGAATACTATCTTGCAGGGGTGATCTAACTATTGGGAGCATGACCCAGAAACTGAAAGAAATGGGTGCTGAGCTGGATGTCAATGATAAAGAGAACCTGCGTAGATACTCCATTACTGGTGCATTAACGCTGTATCTGGACTTTATCAACCTGTTCCTGATGCTGCTGCGTATTCTGGGTGATCGCCGTTAATTGCCCACTGCTTGCGATTTTTGATGAAAAAGACCTTGTTTGATACAGGGTCATATTGTGAATAAGCCCCTAAACCTCATTATTTAAAATAATGAGGTTTATTTTATAGAAGAATTGACATACAAATAGTTATCCTATATATCTCAAAATATGGTCAACAAAGCTGTAACTTGAGAAGGGATAAGTATAAATATACCTATAAGATATCAGACATAAAATTTTGATATCTAAAAATGAATTTCATTAGCTATTTGTCTAATTTCTATATCTATAGGATGTGTAATATTTAAATCAAACCATTTAGTATTTCCTACGGATACCGTTGTATACTCGCCTAATGACCAGAGAAAATGGGAATAGTAACGAGAATACCCAGTATCCAGATGATAAAGTTGATGAACAGAATCGAGCATACCACCAAAGTTTTCTAATTTTATGATATTCCGTTTTCCATCATTTATAAAAATAGAGGCATATCTATTTTAGGTATCGAATCTGGAAATTCAAGATTATCTGATTTCCCTTTGGAAATGGCGAAACGTTGTGAAAAGCTTAATTTTAATAATGTAAATAATAAGGTTTCATTACATATATTATCCACTAGACAGCAGAACAGTGGCACAGAATGTATGATATATATTTTAGCTCTAGCAAAAATGCTTTTTAAAGAACGAGAAAAACTATTGTCATTACATGAAAAGAACTTAAATGATGATTTTGAAGTTGAGGAAACACTTAAATCTGTTGTTAAACAATCGAATACAGATAAATACTTACTTCCTTCATTAATGAAGCATTGTCAGTCAACAAGAAGAGTAAAGGAATATCTTTCAACAGAGCTGGATAGAGGGATATTTGGTAACCTTAATAAGAATATCTATGGAGTGAATAAGTTGAATGAGACCTTACTTCGAAGGCATAAACGTACACTCACGAGCGAAAGTATACCTGTTAAACTTAATAATCTTGGTAAAAACGAATCCATTGAATCTAATGTTATTAGGAGAGTGATTACTTATAATAATTCAATTTTTCTAAAGAGGAAAAGAGATATTGAAAAGTTATTAGGTGTTTATAAAAAATAATAATTGGTGTCACTCTATAGAATGTGCGTTAATTCATTTAAATGAAAAAATAGTTAATTCACTTATATGGTCATTTGTTATTACAACAGTATAAAAGTAATTTATGACATAAATATTATTTATGTCATAAATAGTCTTGTAATACATTGGCCAGAAAGTTTAATGAGTTAAATAGAGGAAAATATTTTATATAATAAAATTCTATTTATAAATTATTCTGTTTGGATTTATTTAAGTATCGTAATCTAAAACATCACGCAATTTTACTCCGAAATAACCGATAAGCGATTCCATTTGTAGTGACAATAATCAGCAATAATGGCCATAAACTATGCCAAATAACCGAAAAGTCAGCACCTTTTAAATAAATCTGCTTGGTTATATCAGTAAAATGCCGGATTGGGTTTATCCACGTTATGTTTTGCAACCAGACTGGCATATTCTCGACGGGAGAAATATAACCAGAGAGCAAAATAGCTGGCATTATAAACACAAACACACCAATAAAAGCCTGTTGTTGAGTTGAACAGATCGCGGAGATAAGGAGGCCAAACCCAACCAGCGACAATCCATAAACCAGAATACAACCATAAAATAATAACAATGAACCGGAGAATGGGATCTGGTAACACAATGTTCCAATCAATAAAACGATACTTGCCTGGATCGTTGCTACGACTAACGCAGGAATGGCTTTGCCAATAAAAATCTGCCAGGTCGTCAGCGGGGAAACCAGTAATTGATCTAATGTTCCCTGTTCTCTTTCACGGGCAACGGAAAGAGCAGTAACGATAAGAACACCAATGGTCGTTATCATAGCCACCAGAGATGGAACGACAAACCATTTATAATCCAGATTGGCGTTATACCAGTTACGAATGATCAACTCACTGTTATTGGGACTCGGTGCACTACCCAGTAGTTCTTTCTGGTAATCCATTACAATTTGTTGAAGATAATTAGCGGCAATTTGTGCGCTGTTTGAATTACGTCCATCCAGCAGGACTTGAATTGAAGTAGAGGTATGGCTGGCGAGATGAGCACTGAAATTTTGTGGGAAACGGACCAATAACAGGGCATCACGATTATCTAATGTTGGGCGGATTTCTTGTGAACTGTTCAACATAATAACATCAGGAAAGGCTTTTGATTTAGCCAGCCGTTGGGTTAATTCAATGGAAGCCCGCCCTTTGTCTTCATCATAAATTGCAATGGTAGCGTTTTTTACTTCCAGCGTAGCAGCCCACGGAAACAGGCTCATCTGGAAGATCACGGGTAAGATCAGCGTGGCTCGTGTTTTAGGATCTCTCAGGAGAGACTGCAATTCTTTCATGACGAGTGTATATAGACGATGAAACATATTCTTTCCTTTTAATCCAGATGCCGGCGGGTTTTCCATGCAGTCAGGCTAATAAACACGATGGCACTGGCAATCAGGAACAACAAGTTTGTGATTAAAACAGTACCGACATTACCTACTAAAAATAGCGTCTGTAAGCTGCTGACAAAATAACGGGCAGGAACGATATAAGTGAATACCTGAATCAAAGCTGGCATACTGTTAATTTCAAACACAAAGCCGGATAGCATAATCGCTGGCAAAAAGGCGGTATTCAGGGAAATCATTGCGGCATTAAACTGATTGCGTGTTACCGTTGAAATGAATAATCCCATTCCCAACGCTGTCGCAAGATACAGGCTGGAAATCAAAGCGAGTATCCAGAGGGAACCATGATAAGGAATGCCCATAATAAACACAGCGAATACCATGCAAAGCACCATAACGAAAGAACCCAGAACCTGATAAGGCAATAACTTAGAAAGCAACAGTTCGGTTCGGGTAACCTGGGTGGATAAAAGGGCCTCCATGGTGCCTCGTTCCCATTCACGTGCGACAACTAGAGAAGTAAGGATTGCGCCAACGACTGTCATGATAATTGAAATGGCACCGGGGATTAGGAAATGTTGGCTGATAGCGGCAGGATTAAACCAATAACGAATTTGCATATCAATCAATGGGGTCGTTGAAACGCCACGATCTTGACTTTGTTGTTGTAACCAGATTTGCCAGATACCTTTAGCGTAGCTTTGTACAAAATTGGCGATATTGGGTTCACTACCATCGGTGATTACCTGAATCGGAGCATGATCGCCGACACGGGCAAGCCGGGCATCAAAATTAACCGGAATAACAATAATGCCGCGGATTTCACTCGCCTGTATTTTATTGATTAAAAGTTGGCGATCATTGCTGATTGTGGCATCAATATAAGGCGACCCTATAAAAGCGTGCACCAACTTGCGGGCATCTTCGCTTTGCTGCTCCATCAAAATGCCGAGGCGAAGTTTGCTGGAATCAAGGTTGATTCCATAACCAAAAATAAACAGTAATATGAGTGGAATAACCACAGCAATTAAGGCACTACTGGGATCGCGGATAATCTGTTTGCTCTCTTTAATACAAAGTGCTTTTAATCGCCGCCATGAAAAACTGACTGCTTTTTGAGTAGAGGGAATAGAAGCAGGATGATTCTGTTCAATGTCACTCATTGCGGCTCCTTATCATAATTCACCACGAGATCGATAAAAACATCTTCCATTGAAGGATTGGCGCGGTCAGTGGCCGATACTTGCTGTTTCAGCTCATCAGGTGTACCTGCTGCAATTAACTTTCCCCGAAAAACCAGCCCGATACGGTCACAATACTCTGCTTCATCCATGAAATGTGTCGTTACCATCACAGTCACACCTTTATCCACCATGCCGTTGATATGCAGCCAGAATTCACGACGAGTCAGTGGATCAACTCCCGAAGTGGGTTCATCTAAAAACAGAATATCCGGTTCATGCATCAGGGCGCAGGCGAGGGCAAGGCGCTGTTTAAAGCCGAGTGGCAGGCTGTCAGTAGTCTGGTGCAGAATTGGCCTCAAACTAAAAGCACTGATCATATCTGTCATTTTTTTCTGTTGATGGCGGCCACTCAAACCATAAACACCGGAAAAGAATTTCAGATTTTGCTCTACAGTTAAGTTACCATAGAGTGAAAATTTTTGTGCCATATAACCGAGACGCTGGCGAGCTTTACCTGAACTGGTTTTTAAATCCATGTTCAACACCAGCGCATTGCCGTGAGTAGGGAGCATTAATCCGCACATCATTTTGAATGTCGTCGATTTTCCGGCTCCGTTTGGTCCCAGTAAGCCGAAAATCTCCCCGCGTTTCACCTGAAAGTTTACATGATCTGTCGCAGCAAACTCCCCAAATTTTTTCGTCAGGTTACGGGCTTCTATCACGATTTCTGTCGGATTTGGTGGGATTTGAGGCATGATTTCTGCCAGCTCTGAGCGGTGGGAAGGGCCACCACCTAAAAGATCGATAAAGGCATCTTCAAAACGTGGCTCGGCATCCAGAATTTCTACATCGGGTAAACCTATTTGCTGAAGTAACTCATCCTTATCTGCATTAGCTTTTAAAATTAAGCGGAGATATCTGCCTTGGATCACACCATCAGTCACTTGTGGCAAGGTGAGTGCATGTTGCAGCGTTTTTCGGCGGGAGTCTGGTTTGATATCAAGCAGAAAAGAGCGTCCGACAATACCTTGGGTTAATTTTTGTGGTTGGCCGCGATAGAGTAATTCCCCCTGATTCAGCAACAAAACATCAGGGCATAACTCAGCCTCATCCAAATAAGAGGTGCTCCATAAAATCAACATCCCATCGGAAGCGAGTTCATGCACCATCTGCCATAATTCCCGCCGGGCAATGGGATCTACGCCGACACCGGGTTCATCAAGCAATAACACTTTTGGGCTGCCGACCAATGTACAAGCAAGCCCTAGTTTTTGCTTCATTCCGCCAGAGAGTTTACCTGCCAGCCTGTCAGTAAAACGTGTTAAATCAGTGAAGGTCAGTAATTTTTGGAAAGTGATTTTTCGTTCTTCTCCGAGTACACCGCGTAGGTCAGCATACAAATTGAGATTTTCTAATACGGTTAAATCTTCATACAGGCCGAACTTTTGTGGCATATAGCCAAGTTCAGAACGAACTTCAACACTGTCTTTAATGGGATCAAGCCCCATGATTTCAATATTGCCACTATCAGGTTTTAATAACCCTGCCAACATTCTTATCAGTGTGGTTTTTCCTGCTCCATCCGGGCCAACAAGGCCCGTTACAGAACCCCCGAAGATTTCTGCACTTAGATGGGATACAGCGGGTTTTTCTAACCCTGGAAAAGTTTTCTCCACACCGTTCAGTTTTATCGTATATTCTGAACTGGTCATATTTCAGCCTTACTTGTGTGGTTCAGTAAAACGTAATGTGACAGGCATTCCTTGTTTCAACCCCTCATCGGGATCGCTGACAATAATGCGCAATCGGTAGACCAGATCGGTTCTTAAATCCGGGGTTTCAACATTTTTGGGGGTAAATTCAGCGGTCGGAGAAACAAAGCCAATTTTACCGTGATAGGGTTGGTTTTTCCGCCCATCGGTATAAATCAGGATATCGCGTCCTGCCACCGCCTGATTGAGGTTAGGTTCATTGATATATGCTCTGATCCAGACCGGATTCGTCAGTGATAGTGTAAATACTGTATTTCCGGCGGCCAGAATTGTCCCTGGTTCAATGGCTCTGGTAAGAATAATCCCGCCCGATGGTGATATAAGGCGGGTATCTTGTAAATTGAGTTCAGCTTGTGCGACAGTTGCTTCAGCCTGCGCGAGTTGTGCTTTAGCAGCGGCGATTTCTTCTTTGCGATATCCCGTTTCAAACTGACGTAATTTATCTTTTGCGGCTTGATAAGTGGCCAATGCCTGACGTTGCCCTGTTCTGGCGTTTTCCAGATCATTGGCTGAGATCATTTTACGTTGCCATAATTCCTGTTGACGTTTCAGAAAACTATCAGCAAATCGGAAGGCTGACTCTTTCTGAGCAACTTCGGCGCGTACCTGAGCGATTTCTTCAGAGCGATAACCAGCTTCTATTTTGCTAAGATTTGCCCTGGCTGCATCGCGATTTGCTTTGGCTTGATTCAATGCATTATTAAAAGGGGAGTTATCAAGTTGGCCAAGGAGTTGTCCTGCAGTGATGGTATCTCCTTCATCCACCAGCAGATTTTCTAATTTACCACTGACCCGAAAGCCAAGGTTGACAGTTCTGACATCAACATTGCCATACAGGGTTAACTCTTTGTCATTCTTCTCCTGATAATAATAAAGACTAATAACACCGATAATCATGATGATCGCCAATAGGACAAGAGCAAACTTTTTGGTGTTCATACTACTATCCCTTATGCGTTATTAAATTTTCAACTTACGTTGTTTGCTGGTTGTTTTTTCGCAACCCATTAAGCAAGACATTAATGTGTTGAGTCAAAACCTGGTTAATTAATTCGTACTCTTTGGTGCCAATATTATCCCAACCAGTTTGGCGTAATAGTGCTTCTCGTGCCAGCCGGAAAGAGAGGATCTCGCCTAATAAGGCATGAGTATGGATTTGTGTTGAAATTTTTCCTTCATCAGCACCGATATAATGGGCGATCAACTTATTCAGGCGAGAGTAAATTGGGGCAAGCCCTTGTTCATGGATGACGTTATAAGCTTCTGTCGGTGTTAATTGCTCATGTGACATAATGCGACTGAGATTCAGACTGCTTTTATCGAAAATAAGACGGTTATAGCTAATCAAGCCTTGATGAATAAATGCCAGTATCTGGTCTTGTGAGTAAGGTTGAAGAGTGGTGATAAAAAATTGGTCAATAGTTTTAATCAATAGAGAAAATTCAGCTTTTAGTCTATCGGCGATATGGTGTGCGACGGCGAGATACAACCCTTCTTTGGAACCAAAATAATAAGCGATAGCAGCGATATTCTGTTTTGCGTGTTGAGCAATATTACGCGTGGTTGCACCTTCCAGACCTGATTTACCAAAAATTTCTAATGCAGATTCAAGAAGTTGTTGTTTAGCTTGTTCACCTCGTGAAGTCTGAGCCGTTTTCGCTGCCATGTTAAGAAATATCCTGTGATAAAAATTGCTGAAATGGTTATAAACATATCAATCGTATGATTAACTTTAAAGCTATGTCCACTGGATTTCAAGATGCAGTCAACAAAGCTAAATTTGCACGACAAAGGACAAAGAGTATAAAACACGCTGATGTAAATTTACTTGCGTGCTCATGCTGATTGAAAAGACATATCTGTTATAATGCCACGCTTATGGTGCATTGCAGTTTGTGTAATTTCTTTTGCGGTTTAAGCGCGTCTGTTTTTTCTTCCCATAAAACTGCCCCTGAATTGATATCAGGAATGGTGAAGTCTGGAGCATTTCTTATTTATGAATTTTGAGTCACTCGGCTTGTCGGCTGATATTTTGCGTGCCATTAAAGAACAAGGCTATGCAGAACCTACCCCTATTCAGCAACAGGCAATTCCTGTTGTGTTATCTGGTAAAGATCTTCTGGCTAGTGCCCAGACAGGAACAGGGAAAACGGCAGGCTTTACTTTACCTGTCTTGCAGTTATTGAGCGAATCTCCCATTCAATCCAAGGGGCGTCGTCCGGTCAGGGCATTAATCCTGACACCAACCCGTGAATTGGCCGCACAAGTAGGTGAAAATGTGCGTAATTATAGCAAACATCTCCGATTGCGTTCATTTGTAGTATTTGGTGGTGTTAGCATTAATCCACAAATGATGAAATTACGTGGTGGAGTCGATATTTTGGTCGCCACACCGGGTCGTTTGCTGGATCTGGAACATCAAAATGCTGTGGACTTATCCCGTGTGGAAATTCTGATTTTGGATGAAGCCGACCGCATGTTGGATATGGGATTTATTCATGATATCCGTCGGGTACTGAACAAACTACCCGCTAAACGTCAGAACTTACTGTTTTCAGCCACATTCTCTGATGAAATCAAAAATCTTGCGAATAAATTGTTGCGTGATCCGGTTAGTGTGGAAGTCGCTCGTCGTAACTCAGCTTCTGAACAGATCGATCAGTCTGTCCATTTTGTGGACAAGAAACGCAAGGGAGAATTGCTTTCTTATATGATTGGTAGCCAAAACTGGCAGCAGGTATTGGTATTTACTCGCACTAAACATGGAGCGAACCGTCTGGCAGAACAACTTAATAAGGATGGTGTTACTGCGGCGGCTATTCATGGTAACAAGAGTCAAGGAGCCAGAACTCGTGCATTGGCCGATTTTAAAGCAGGCCGGATTCGTGCATTGGTCGCAACGGATATTGCTGCTCGTGGATTGGATATCGACCAATTGCCTCATGTCGTTAACTATGAATTACCTAATGTTGCAGAGGATTATGTACATCGTATTGGCCGCACAGGCCGCGCAGAAGCAACAGGGCAAGCAATATCACTGGTGTGTGTTGATGAGCATAAGTTATTAAAAGATATTGAACGCTTATTGAAACGGGAAATTCCACGTATTGCGATTCCTGGTTATGAACCAGATCCTTCCATTAAAGCGGAGCCTATCCAGAATGGACGCAACGGGCGCAGTAATCAATCCCGTGGTCAGGATCAGCGAAGCAGTAACAAACAGGATGGTCAACAACATCATAGTCGTAACCCACGTGATAGTCGCAACCCACGTGGCAAAGGTGCATCATCACAGCAGCGCCGTCATCGTAGGTCAGTCAAAGCAGCAGCAGGAGAGTAATTCCATGCGTGTTTTGCTGGCTCCGATGGAAGGGGTTTTGGATTCATTGGTTAGGGCGTTGTTGAGTGAGGTCAATGAATATGACCTGTGCATTACCGAATTTTTGCGTGTAGTGGACCGCTTGCTGCCAGTGAAATCTTTTTACCGTTTATGTCCTGAATTGCATCATCAGAGCAGGACTCCATCGGGTACGCCAGTCAGGATACAGCTTTTGGGGCAATATCCTGAATGGTTGGCTGAAAATGCGGTCAGAGCGATGGAATTGGGATCGTGGGGTGTTGATTTAAACTGTGGTTGCCCTTCCAAAACAGTCAATGGTAGTGGAGGAGGGGCCACGTTACTGAAAGATCCTGAACTTATCTATTGTGGTGCTAAAGCCATGCGAGAAGCTGTACCGGCAGAATTGCCGGTTACAGTCAAAGTACGTTTGGGGTGGGATTCCGATGCCCGTCAGTTTGAAATTGCGGATGCGGTTCAGCAAGCTGGTGCAACGGAATTGGTTGTGCATGGGCGTACTAAGGAAGATGGCTATAAAGCAGAATGCATAAATTGGCAGGCAATTGGAGAGATCCACCGACGCCTTACTATTCCGGTGATCGCTAATGGTGAAATATGGGATTGGCAGAGTTCACAGGAGTGTATCGAAGTTACTGGATGTGATTCGGTAATGATTGGACGTGGTGCGCTGCACGTGCCGAATCTAAGCCGAGTTATTAAATATAATGAACCGAAAATGGCATGGCATGAGGTGCTCCAGCTCCTGCAAAAATATATCTGGCTGGAAAAGCAGGGAGATACAGGCATATATCATGTCACACGTATCAAGCAATGGCTTGGTTATCTACGTAAAGAATATGATGAAGCTGATGAACTATTTATGCAAATCAGAGCATTGAAAACTTCATCTGCTATATCTGAAGTTATTTCTTTAGCCGTAGAGAGTGGTTTGTATGTATAATTAATTAAAGTGGCAGTGTAATTTTTATTATATACCTTTCTTCACACTACATATCGAACGTGAAAATATGGCACTATTCAACTGAATTTAAAGGTTAAATAGTAAAGTATTAGGTTATTCAGAATCATTGAAAATACAAGATAAAGTCATTGGTACTTTTATCGAAACAACATATTATGTTGGCGGTCGATCAGCAGGTTGAATACATGACCTTACTCTGTAATTCACTGAAGGAAATGACAATGAAATTAGAAACACTGTCCATCCATGCCGGTTACTCACCTGACCCTACAACCAAAGCCGTTGCAGTCCCAATCTATCAAACAACGTCCTACTCTTTTGATGATTCCCAGCATGGTGCTGATTTATTTGATTTAAAAGTTGAAGGCAACATTTACACCCGCATCATGAACCCCACTAATGATGTATTGGAAAAACGTATCGCTGCTTTAGAAGGAGGAGTTGGGGCGCTTGCAGTTGCTTCTGGCATGGCGGCAATCACCTACGCCATCCAGACAATTACTGGCTTGGGAGATAATATTGTCTCCGTAGCAAAATTGTATGGCGGTACTTATAACTTAATGGCACACAATTTTCCGAATATTGGGATTGAAGTTCGTTTCGTTGATCATAACGATTTTGCTACCCTTGAAGCGATGATTGACGAAAAAACCAAAGCCGTCTTTTGCGAAACCATCACCAATCCAAGCGGGAATATTGTTGATATCTGGGCATTAGCTGATATTGCCCATCGGCACGGCATTCCACTTATTGTCGATAATACTGTTGCAACACCTTATTTGTGCCGCCCGTTTGAACACGGCGCGGATATTATTATTCATTCTCTGACCAAATATATCGGCGGCCATGGAACTTCTATTGGTGGAATCATTGTTGATTCAGGCAAATTTCCTTGGGCAGAACATCAAGATCGTTTTGCGGTTTTAAATACACCGGATCCTTCCTATCACGGAATAAACTATATCGAACATTTTAGTTCCGCAGCGTTTATCGCTCGCTGCCGTGTCGGGCAACTGCGTAGCACTGGTGCGGCACTTTCCCCTTTTAATGCCTTCTTGATCCTACAAGGTATTGAAACATTGGCTCTTCGTATGGAACGCCATACTGAAAATGCCCTGAAAGTTGCCCAGTATCTGGAACAACATTCTCAAGTTTCCTGGGTTAATTACGCAGGGTTGCCGACACATCCTGAATATGATTTGGCTGTTCGATATATGGATGGTAAATCGTCTGCCATTATCTCTTTCGGTATCAGAGGAGGGGAAAAAGCAGCGATACGCTTTATCGATACTCTGCAATTGATTATACGTTTGGTTAATATTGGTGATGCAAAATCATTGGCTTGTCATCCGGCATCCACAACTCACCGCCAACTGAATGATGAAGAATTAGTAAAAGCTGGAGTGTCACGTGATCTGATCCGCCTATCTATCGGAATTGAACATATTGATGACATTATTGCTGATCTTACACAAGCACTGGATGCAGCAAAATAATTTTCAATATTATTTGAATAAAAGCCTAGATTGAATGGGCTTTTATACTGTTATGAGAGTATGTGAATTTTGATGATAAATAAGATTATTTATATTAATTAATCCATTTTTTGATTTTTTATCTTATTCTTATTTTTTATAAATATTATTTATGATAATTTTCAGTCGATCTACAAGTCTTATTATTTACAAAAATTAGGATTGGCTAATTTATGATAATGCTTAATATGGGAAAATTAATACTGATATTAAATTAATTAGTGCCGATTTTTAATGTCAGCGAATTCTATAAATATCACTAATTACTTACAAATATCTTATCTTTTGCTATTTGCAATTCTTTTAGTTAGTGTCTTAAATTAGGACGTATAATTAAGAAACTTTCAGTAAGATCACCTCATAGCTACTTTTAGCTCTTAACTAATATTAACTCTTAATTAACTAATAAATTCAGGAGGTTGGATATGGGTATTTTGTCATGGATTATCTTTGGTTTAATTGCCGGAATTATAGCGAAGTGGATTATGCCGGGAGATAATAGCAGTGGTATCATTATGACGGTGATTCTGGGGATCATTGGTGCGGTTGTTGGCGGTTATATCAGCACTTTCTTTGGTATGGGAAAAGTAGATGGTTTTAATCTGGGAAGTTTCGCTATTGCAGTTATTGGCGCATTAATCATTCTGTTTATATACCATAAAGTTTCTAACTAATCGATTGGTAAAAGTAATAGGTTTAATTTGGTTGATATCATATGGTCGATAAAAAAATATTAGAAAAAGGGCACGATACTTTAATGCCCTTTCTAATTTCGGTATGTTTATAAGTTATCAAACAGATCTCTATTTTTCTAATGGAAGCATATCATTCGCTCCCCATTCAGCCCAGGAACCATCATATAGTCCTGCTGTTTTATGGCCGATTATATCAAGCCCTAATACTAAAACGGCTGCTGTCATACCAGAGCCACAACTGGTAATAATTGGTCGATTTAAATCGACGCTTTGATTCTTAAAGATTTGTTCGATTTCATCTGGTGATTTATAGCGCCCATTCTCAATTAACGCTGTCCACGGGACATTTTTGGCGCCAGGAATATGACCCATTCTTAAACCGGGACGCGGCTCTGGTACTTTGGCCTGAAAACGATCTTCCGCTCTGGCATCAATAAACTGTATCGGTGCATTGCCTTGCAGGGCATCAAGGAGCTGTTGTTGGGAAAAAACATATTCAGGCGTAAATTGAATATTGAATTTCTGAGGCTGGCGATTGACTGTTCCTGATTCCGTTGGATAACCCGCCTGTTGCCAGCCTTGTAAACCACCTTCCAGAATACGGATATGCTGAGCACCAAAAATCTTAAACGTCCACCATGCACGAGGGGCAGAAAACATGTTCCCTTGATCGTAAATCACTACCAAATGATTTTCACTGATCCCCATTGCGCTGGCAGCTTGTCGGAAAGTTTCTGGCTCCGGTAGCATATGTGGTAATTCGGTTTGGAGATTAGCTATTTTATCAAGATCAAAAAACTGGCTGCCTGGGATATGGTTCTCCACCCACTTCTGATGATAATCGATAGTTTGGGTTGGCATAGGAGCACTGGCATCAATAATAACGACATTCTCATCATTGAGATGTTCGCTTAGCCACTGTGGAGTCACAAAATATTCATTGTTCATAAGCTTCCTCATCTGATGTGCAATGTCGGATATTGCATACATTATGCTGTCAGTTCAGATACTGTTAAGTTCAGGGGGCGCGATAAATTTGAACGTGTTTTGATGACTATTGTTGTTCTGTTGATGTAGTTTCCTGCTGTACTGCTTCCTGCTGTATTTGCGCTTGCTGAGGTTCTTCTGTTGATGCTGTTGAACGGTTGTACATATTCATTCCTGCTAAAATAATGCCGCCAATGGAGCCAAGAGTGAATAATACGATAATAATAAGCAGGATTTTTTTCATCTTTGTTCTCAATAACGTTCTTAGTTGCAAGGTTTTTTTAGTTACAAGGTCTTTGTCACATAGAAAGTCAGCAGTATATAGGCTTCTGCATTCCAGACAAGCGATATCCCCTTCACTTTTCAAGATGCAACAGGAAATCTATTGGATATAAACAGTTTTCTTGCTTTTATAGTGGAAAAGCTGGAAAGCTGTTTCCAATAATGACGATATCAGGCTGATCTGATAGCAACTCTGTGGGAGAATGGTGTTCCAAATTTTTATGCAGCAAAACTCATGGCACTTTCCGATTCAATAAAAACTCAAATCAGCCAATGGTATAAGGCATTATCCATCCATATCAATGGCTTCGTTCCAAGAGCTCCACAACGTCAGATGATTGCTGAAGTAGCAAAAACATTGGCTGATGAAGAAGGGCGACATTTAGTGATAGAAGCGCCAACAGGTGTGGGAAAAACGTTGTCTTATCTTCTCCCTGGTATTGCTGTCAGTCGGGCAGAACAAAAGCCACTGGTGGTGAGTACAGCCAATGTTGCCTTGCAAGATCAGATTTACAGTAAGGACTTACCATTATTGCAAAAGATTATTCCCGATTTGAAATTTACCGGGGCTTTTGGTCGCGCGCGTTACGTTTGTCCGCGTAATCTGGAAGCCATTTGTGCTGCTGATGGAGAGCAAATTGATTTGATGTTTCTGATGGAAGATCAGACAACGATTGCTAATAGTGAGGAACGAGAGCTGTGCCGCCGATTACGCAATGATTATACAACTTCTGTCTGGGATGGTTTACGCGATCACCATAAACTGGCATTGTCGGATTCGCTATGGTCAAAGATCAGCACGGATAAAATGAACTGTCTGGCAAGAAATTGTCAGTTTTACCATCGCTGCCCATTCTTTCTGGCCAGAAGGGAGATTGAAGATGCTGATGTCGTGGTTGCCAATCATGCTTTGGTTATGGCAGCACTGGAAAGTGAATCTGTCTTACCGGAAGCTAAAAATTTGCTGCTGGTTTTGGATGAAGGTCATCATATTCCTGATGTTGCAAGAGATTCACTGGAAGTTGAAGGGGAAATCACGTTATTTCAGTTAAATGGGCAACTGGATTCGTTTGTTCGTCATGTAGAACAGTATTTGCTTCAGTTTCGCCCGGCAAAACCGCCCACTTTAGCCAATATTGCCCGTTTGCAGACACACTGTGAAAAAATCCGTGAATGTTTTAAAGAACTATCGGGTATTACACAGGTATTATTGCCTGAAAACAGTGAAGTGGAAGAATATCTGTTTGAATTAGGAAAACTGCCGGATAATTTGCTGTTGTGTTGCCAGCAACTATTTAAACTTACTGATGGATTACGCGGCTTATCTGAAGCGATTTTAAGTGATCTTACCGAGCAAACAGCCAAACAGGATATTGTCAGACTGCACCATGCTATCTTGCAGACCAGCCGGACATTAGGTTATTTCGAAAATATGACGAAACTGTGGCGATTGGCTGCACAGGAGGAATCTTCCCATGCTCCGATATCAAAATGGTTAACACGCCGTTATGAGAAGAATCAGTCACATTTCTATTTTCATTGCGCAGGCATTCGGGTAAGTGAGCAATTAACTCAATTATTATGGCGGAATATTCCTCATGTTGTAGTGACATCGGCCACATTACGTTCCCTGAATAGTTTTTCCCGTATTCAGGAGCTGACGGGGTTACATGAAAATCATGATGATCGTTTTATTACGTTATCATCTCCTTTTGAGCATGTGCGGCAAGGGCATCTGGTTATTCCTCAGATGACAGAAGAACCCACAATTCATAATGAAATGAAGCATCTTGAAGAGATGGCTCGTTATTTTCGTGCACAAGTTCTACAAGGTAATCATCAGGGAATGTTGGTGTTATTTAGCAGCCAACGAGCAATGGACGGTTTTCTCATTTTCGTAAAAGATTTACGATTGATGTTACTGGTGCAAGGAGATCAGCCGCGATATCGACTGGTGGAAACCCATTGCAAACGTATTGATGAAGGGCAGGCCAGTGTTCTGGTTGGGTTACAATCTTTTGCAGAAGGGCTGGATCTAAAAGGCGATTACCTTTCACAAGTGCATATCCATAAAATTGCGTTTCCACCTGTTACAAATCCCGTCATTATCACTGAAAGTGAATGGCTTAAGTCTTTGAAGCGTTATCCATTTGAGGTGCAAAGTCTGCCGAGTGCCTCTTTCAGTTTGATCCAACAAGTGGGGAGATTGATACGCAGCCATGAATGTTATGGGGATGTAGTGATTTACGACAAACGGTTATTAACCAAGCGTTATGGTTCCCGATTGCTGAAAGCATTGCCTGTATTTCCGATTGAACAGCCCAAAATACCCTCGGAAGAAGAATTGATGCGGATGAAAAAGGATAAATAATAAAAGAGTTAATATTATTTATCCTTTAAGCGGATTTTTATGGATAACTGCTATTTATCCTACTTTTTTCAGAAAGCAGGTTTTTAATACTAATCCTTTGATTTTGTCGGCATTACATTCAATTTCATCTTCCCGATTGGTAAGGCGAATATTCTTAATTAATGTTCCGCGTTTCAATGTCTTAGAGGTTCCTTTGACTTTCAGATCTTTAATGACCTGGACTGAATCACCCTCATTCAGTAGTGCACCATTAGTATCTTTGACTTCGATATCCATCGTATATAATCCTCATGTTTATTTTTAGAACAGAAAGGATTATAGAGAGAAAAATAAATTTTTAAAGGTTAGTCTATTTTTTTATGCTAAAACTTCTATTTTTAGATATTTTTAATAACAAAAAAGGCCGTCGTAGCGCTGTCTCTTGATCACATCTATAGCTCAAGAGACTGTGCAAGCAAGTAACCCTCAAGGAGGGTTTGTAATATGAACCATCCTTCCCATAGCCTTTCCCATCCTACTCGACCATTACGTTTTGAATCGTACCAACCTGCAAGCTTGCCGAGGTTAATATAGGCCCAGTAGAGGCTTGGGGCTTTCTTCGGTGGTTTCGATTTGTTTTGCTTTGACCACAGTAAGTTCCACGCTAGCGGACTCAGGATCATTTCACAGCTCTGCTTTTCTGCTTCCTCTTTATTAAGCCCCAGATAGCGCAATTGATGAAGACGGACTGCAATAAACGCGAGTATCACTACCATGCGTTCTAAATTCTCTTTGCTTTGCATGCGTAACTCTTCAACCTGAGTGCCACCGCTTTTCCACGCTTTGTGAAATTCTTCAATCAGCCACCGTTTTTCGTAGTAATCGAGAATACGCTGGGCATCTTCTTTTGTTTTCACGGGTTCTGAGGTCAGAATGTGCCAGCTCAAGCCATCATGATTTCCCGTTTCTTGACAACCGACATAGTGGTCATGTTCCCAATGGTTAGATCGGTGATGAGATGTAGTATTCACGCTCAATGAACGTACCTATCACTTTGTCGTGCATTTCTTCGGATTTGGAATAACCTATTGTCTTTCTATTCAACCTCTTTATCCGGATACGAAGCGTAAGATTCGTTCTCTCGATACGTTGGGTAAATTTCTTTCCCGTGAGGTGTTTTTTCTTAGGCAGGTAATCGTAAACGGCATAATCATCTGTACAGTAAAACCGGATAGTAAAAGGAGATAGGAGTGCCAGCAGCTTTTTCAACGTCTTCCTGCTGCGATCCCCAAACACATGTGCCACTACCCGTTTCCTATTCGGCTCCCACGCATACCAGAGCCAGCGCTGATTTCTTTTATTACCGACAAATGACCACTGCTCGTCTATTTCACAGACAATATGAATTTCACTGCCCGAAAGCGGCAGCGTAGTTACTTGTCTTGGCGTGAGTTTTTTAATGTGCGAATGACCGTGTTAATACCGACTTTCAGAACCCGAGCCGTGTCCCTGACACCAGCGTTATTCATGGACATATCAATAATTCGTTCTTTCATGCCGGGGTGGCAGGCTTGGTAGGTATAGTTCAGTTGGAAGGTTTTACGGCAAGCATAACAGTGATAGCGGGGGTGCCCAGTACGCCCTTTTCCATGCCCTTTAACCTCGTCTGTTTTATGACAGTAACGACAAACCACATCAACTTTAGCCATATCTCACCCAGAATAAAAAGTAAGGAGTTTATCACAATATCTAACCATTGGGAGCATGACCGGAAACAGCTCTATCCGCTTATCGAGTCACTCAAATTCCGGTTTGGTCAACGGTCAATGCGACCCTGATGGAGTCCTTCGAGGTTCCGGAAGATGTTCACACCGTACTGATTTGGGCTGACAAAGATAAGTCTGTGACTGGTGAAAAGTCAGCGAACATACTGAAAGCGAAGCTGGAGAAGCGCGGCATTCGTGTGTACGTCCTGCTGCCTAAACTCCCGATCCCGCCCAGAGCGAAAGGTATTGACTGGAACGATGTCCTGATGAGTCAGGGAAGCCTTGGTTTCCCGAATGCTCGCTACCTGCGCGATTTCATCGCGAGAAGGAGAGATGAGTATGCCCGTCATTGATGTCTCTAAGGTCGATACCACGCCTGGTAATGATGTGGTGTGTCTCTTCTCACCCCCTAAAGGGTGGGAGGGGGACTTTGCGGCTTACGTTGAGCTTATGCGGTCTCGGTATCGTGATCTGAGGCACGGCCAGAGAATGATGGTGACGGCCTCCTTCGCAAGAAGGGAGTCTATCCAGGTTGCTGGCCCGTTTGCTGATGAAGCGACGAAGATCATTAACTCAATGAAGATGAACAAGGCGAAGCTGCCTAATACTTTAACCCTGAGGGGGTGTTCATGCCCTTTCGGGCATGATTCGCCTCCTCTTCAACTATGGAGGTAATCATGAAAAAGTTTTTGCGTATTAAGACGTGGTTCGTGCGTTTTTTCTCTCCTGACAAGAAGACTCTGAGAGCTATCGGTGAAGACCTGCGTAAGGTCGCCGTAACAGCCATCGGTGTCGGTATTGTAGGATTGGCTGTATCTGGGGACACCATTACCGTCAAAGAAGCCGGTTTGGTGTTGGTCATTGGGGTTATCCTGTATCTTAACCAAGGTCAACAATTCCTAAGGGGTCAAATGGACGTTTTCACATTAGGCATGTTGGGGTTGCTCATATTTTTCACTGTCGTCACTGGCGGCAGTCTGTATCTCTACCATGAGAGACAGAAAGAAAAAAGCATCACAACGCTTAAGTAATAACCGCGAACATGAACCAAAGGGCCAGCAATAGCTGTAATACCGCTCGCTTAAGTAAATTTAAATTAAGATAAGCATAATTGGCCTTCGATAATACAGTGCTTATGACAAACTCATCGAGACGTTATCCTTATAAAAAAAGAACCGCTCGTGCTTAAGCGAGCGGTATTACCTGCTAGGCCCCTTTTTCTTTTCGTTATTTGCTTTGCGAAACAACCTCATCCCACGTATGCAGCACCTTCGATAGGTGCTGATGCTTCTTGTTAAAGTCTTTGTCATCCAAAAGTGCTTTAAAAGGAGCGTTCAGGTCACTACAGTTGACGTTTTTCCCGATCACAAACAGGGTATCCTGGAGAGAACCAGCAGCATCCAGCCCCATCCTATCGACCGTTTCACTGCTTACCATCGTTTGGACAACATTGGTAAAATCCTTTGAGTTGAGCTGGTCAACAGTCATGGACGTGTTGCAATGCTGCTCTACAGCTTGCTTATAGTGGATGGTGTATTTTGCGGTGATTGGCGACATTGTGTTCATTGCAAGTATGTATGCGTCTACCTCATTGTTAGGTAAGCTCGCCGCATACCCAGCCGTACTAAGTGCAATTGCCATTGTCGCTGCCGCGATTGTTGTTTTTCTATAACTGATCATTTTAGCCTTCATTATTTTCAATGTTTTTCCAATCAAGCCCAGAACCAAACATCTTTGTGGAATAACCTTTTGCGTCTTGAGCTCTTTTATATGTTCTAGGAAATTCCCCGTCAAAGCTCTGGGTCCTATTACGTCTAAATTCTGGCTCAACCGACAAAATATAATCGCCCCCAGACTTTCGGATATAGAGTGTATGGGTAAATTTCGTCCCATAGATCTCAGATACAACATCAGCTTTAATTATGTTCCAAGCCACTATTCGTTGCGCTCGAAGACTGTCACAAGAACACGTTTTTTGTTGTCGTCGTTGATCACCATCAAATACTTGAACTTGGAATCACGATGCCCCCAGACCTCCACATTATCAACGCGGCCATACTTTCTAACTTTATGGCGAACTACCTTCTCGTCAAAGGGTTGGAGCTGTAGTTCCGGGTGCTGGAGGCGGCCAACGAGTGAGGCCCACGGTTTTTTAGGGTCCCCAGAGGTTATCCTGGCCTGATACTGATCGATGGCATGTTGAGTAACTAGGACTGGGCCAATGGCCGGTGTCGAGATTTCGTCATGGGTCTGGGTGTAAGCCTGCTTGTCAGCATCGAGGAACTCAACATTGCCCTCAACCGGCTCATCCATAAACTCCATGCTCTGCGAAACCTCAATGGTAGCGCCTTTCAAACGACCAGTGAGGCAAGATGCAAACTTGAAAGCAAACGTCTTGCTGGATTTGCCCAGCGCCAGCTTCTTAATCGCGCCTTTAGATACCATCAGCTTGTAACCAAAACCAGCACCAGGTTCACGGCAAAACACCTGCTTATCCAGCGCCAGATAGCGAATGGCTACAAGCTCAGCCAAGAGATCGGCCTCTTCGTGGTCAAAATCAATACGGACATCAAGGATGCCCTTCCGTTTTGTGCCAACGCGCCAGAATACAAGAGCCGAGTTGTTTGAGGTTTTCTTCGAGACGGTAGTCAGTGTCATCATGGTCAATTTCTCCATTGTCGGGATAGTGGTCGGCATCGCCGCCAGCCCCCCTATTCGTTAGGGTTCATTTAAATGCTATCACGGGTTTTAAAAATGCAACCCCAGGTGCCAGTCTATTTGTCATCCCATGAACGGTTGTAGGCTCGCCCTAGGCGTTTCTCGATCACTTCTGAAAGGCTGCAATCATCAACCTCTGATAACCGCTTCAAGATACGGTGGGCTTTATCGCTGATGGTAATGCTCTTCCCTGCCCCTGCACCGCGTCTACGGCTCTGCCTGATAGACGTCGCCAGCTTGGCCTTCTGGTCACTGGTGAGGTACTTACCTACCCACCACGAAATAGACTGCCCATCCTTGCTGAGTTCGTTTAACTTCTCGACGGCCTCCGCCTTGAGTTCACGAGGGGTGTCAAACCAAAACTTGGGACGGGAAACAGATCGAAGAAGGTAGACGCTGGCTGCGGTCGCGTCTTCGTCAGATATTCTCATCGTTTCGCCATTATCGTTACATGTCACGTTTAGCAAGTGTGACATGTAACGCATATAAACGCCAGGCATAAAAATCTATGGTCACCCCCGTTTTTGCAACACTGATTTTGATTTATGATGGGCTTGCTTAAATCTATCCGGCGTCACTATGGGCAAGGATGCCCGCGCCTCGATGAGTTCCGCACCTGATATTCCTAAAAAAGCCGTCGGCTTCAATGAGCCATTTTTTATGTTAGGTTTTTTATCAGGTCGTCAGGCCGTTCATGTCATCAATAATCAGTCTTCGCAAAACCCGATGAGTAACTTCTTAAATTAACGATTAACCTTCCTATCAGAATGGTTTTATCGCTACTTTTCAAACACGGTTTTCTGCGTCGTGATAGCCCAGGCTATCCGGGCTAATTTATTTGCCCGGGCGCAACACACTACGCAGGAGTGTTTTCTCGCCAGTTGGGTTCTTACCCAGTCAGCTAATTTTCCAGACTGGTAATCTATTCTCTGGATAAATACCCGTGCGCATTGCACTAGTAGCCGCCGCAGATTTTTATCTCCTCGTTTGCTAGATAGTGTCGTCATAAATAAATTCATGTAATAATCACCCTATATTACATGAATGGATGACTTAACCATGAGCACACCCGCACACCGCCGTCACGATATTTCCGATCATATTTGGAGTTTGCTTGAACCTCACCTACCGGAGCGTAAGGGGGCCTGGGGGCGTGTTGCTTATGATAATCGATTATTTATTAATTCCGTGTTCTGGATTTTACGGACAGGCGCACCCTGGCGAGATTTACCGCCCGATTATGGCGACTGGAAAAATACGCATCGCCGTTTTTGTCGGTGGCGGGACAAAGGCGTATGGGAAGGACTGCTTGAAGAACTCATCTTTGAACCCGATTTCGAATGGCTGATGATTGACGCCAGTCATATTAAGGTTCATCCCCATGCCGCAGGGGCGGCAGGAGGCAATCAGGATATGGGGTGCACAAAAGGGGGCTCAATACAAAGATACATCTGGCCGTGGATGCGCATGGTATGCCGATCAGAGCGCTTATTACAAGCGATCCCACAGCGGATTGCTCACAAGCTGAGGCCTTGATTGACGGAATAGATGCAGAACATTTATTAGCGGATCGGGGCTATGACAGTAATACCGTTGTTGAACAAGCAAAAAAACAAGGCATGGCAGCGCAAATTCCCGGCCGAAAAAATCGCAAAGTGAAACGAGAATATGATCGGGACCTCTATCGACTCAGGCATTTAGTTGAAAATGCGTTTCTTCATCTTAAACGCTGGCGGGGTATAGCGACCCGTTATGCCAAAAATAGTGCCTCATTTCTTGCTGCTGTTCAGATCCGCTGTCTTGTTCTTTGGTTAAATATCTTATGACGACATAATCTAATGCTGTGCAAAAAATTAGGCTAGTCCTATTTGTTGGGGTCCCAAATTCACTTATCGCTTGTCTGCTAATTTATAAACCTCATCATCAGCGCGTTTACCAACGGCGATAATAAGCAACAATAATTTTTTATCAATCACTTCATAAACCAAACGATATCCTGACGACCTAAGTTTGATTTTGTAGCGGTTGGCGCGCCCGCTCAATCGAGATGCTGGAACATGGGGATTTTCCAAACGTTCAGCTAACTTCTTTTTAAGTTGCTTCCGTATTGTGTGCCCTAAGCTTTTCCATTCCTTGAGCGCTCGTTTCTCAAATTCGAGTTTATAGGTCATCAAGACTTACACTCACGAATTCAGGATCTACCAGTCGCTCATCTGCAATGCGATTTAGTTCAGCATCTTCTGCCAATTCACGATAATAAGCGTACAGTTCAGGGGGAACACAATAGAATGCAGGTTCATTGCGATTCAGGATTGCAACTGCGTTACCTTCCCCTTCAGCAATGGTTCCCATTGGGTTACGTTTCAGATCAGTAATGCTGGCTGCTATTGTTGTGAGTATCTGATAAGCCATATTAGACTCCACCACTAATGTATTTTACATAATGTTTAAAAACATTATATTAGCACCTTTAAAAGTGCTAATGAAAATATTTTTTCTTGGTAGGTAATATTATATTCTTTAGCAGTTGTTTTAGAAGACAGGCGGCGGCGTCAGGCTCAGGGGGTAAAGAAAGCCAAGCAGGAAAGTAAGTATAAAGGCAGACCGATAGACAAGAAACTGCACCAGAAATTGCTCTGTCTCTATGGCATGGGCACCAACACCGGATTAAAGCGGGTCAGTGGCAGCCGTCATGGGATCAGTTACAAAGAACTACTCAATGTGCGCCGCCGTTTTATTCACAAAGCCGCACTGCGCAACGCCATCTGGCAGGTGGCCAACGCGATTTTTACCGCTCGGAACCCCTCGATATGGGGAGAAGGCACAACATCCTGTGCATCCGATTCCAAGAAATTTGACTCGTGGGATCAAAACCTGATGACCGAATGGTACATTCGATACGGTGGTCGTGGCGTCATGATTTACTGGCATGTGGAAAAGAAATCGACCTGTATATACTCCCAGCTCAAACGCTGTTCCTCTTCGGAAGTGGCCGCCATGATTGAGGGCGTTTTGCGGCACTGCACGGACATGGATATTGACCGGCAGTATGTCGATAGTCATGGCCAAAGTGAGGTTGCTTTTGCCTTCTCGCACTTGCTTGGGTTCGATTTGTTGCCTCGTCTCAAAGCCATTGCCAGCCAAAAACTCTATCGGCCCGGTGATGATAAACCCGGCGATTACCCAAACCTGGAGCCGATACTGACACGCCCCATCAACTGGGAGCTGATCATCCAGCAATACGATGAGATGATCAAATATGCGACCGCGCTCAAGCAGGGAACCGCCGATCCAGAAGCCATACTGCGCCGTTTCACCCGAAACAACGTGCAGCATCCTACGTACAAGGCGCTTGCCGAACTGGGGAAAGTGATCAAAACCATTTTCCTGTGCCGGTACATTGGTTCGGAAGAGCTTCGTCAGGAAATCCACGAGGGGCTGAATGTCGTGGAAAACTGGAATAGCGCAAATTCGTTCATCTTTTACGGCAAAGGCGGTGAGGTCGCAACCAATCGCTTGGAGGACTAGGAATTATCGGTTCTGGCGCTGCATTTGTTGCAGATCTCTCTGGTGTACGTGAATACCTTGATGATCCAGCAAGTGCTTAACGAACCAAACTGGCTATCTCGGATGAAACTGGAGGACTTCAGGACGTTAACACCCCTGATCTACTCCCATGTGAATCCCTATGGGACTTGGATTCGCCTAATAAGTGCAATTTCTAAGAAAGGCGGTCAGTTGCTATAGTAGGCATCTTTCTCGCCAAAGGAAAATGCGCTATGACCTATACACAACTGACCGAAATAGAAAGATACCAGATTTTCACTTTAAAAGAAGCCGGTTTTACACAACGCTTTATCGCAACATCGCTTAATCGAGCTCCATCAACAATTAGCCGGGAATTGAGACGAAATCAGGAAGACGAGAAATACTGCCCTAAACAGGCTCAACTTAAAGCCTCAGAGCGCCGCCATACCGCGATAAAAGCTGTCAAAGTGACACCTATGATCGTCAAATTGATTAAACAGTTAACTTGGCAAGATTTGAGTCCTGAACAAACCGTCGGTTATCTCAAAAGAGAAAATATCATCTCTTTGCATCATGAAACAGTTTATAGGTTGATTTATAAAGATAAACTGAATGGTGGTGACTTATACCAGCATCTCAGAATAGCTAAAAAACCGTATCGTAAACGTTATGGAAGTCATGAACACCGAGGAAAAATTAAAAACAGAGTCAGTATTGAAAAACGCCCAAAATGTGTTGATAAAAAGCAACGTATTGGTGATTGGGAAGGCGATACAATAGTTGGCAAAGATCATAAAAGTGCATTATTGACCTTAGTTGAACGAAAATCGCTATTTACTTTCATCATTAAACTGGAAGATAAAACAGCAAAAGGCGTTGCAAAAGCGGCAACAAGACACTTATCTGGGATAAAAAACAAAATTAAAACAATGACCTTTGATAACAGGTTGGAGTTTGCTGAGCATGCCCTTATCAGTAAAAATTTAGAGGCAAAAGTTTATTTTGCTCACCCGTATTCCCCTTGGGAAAGAGGAATAAATGAGAACACAAATGGATTAATCAGAGATTACTTCCCAAAGGGAACTGATTTTAATCAGGTATCAGAGCGAGAGGTGAATCTTGTGGCAAACCGATTAAATAATCGTCCTCGTAAAACGAGGAATTACAAAACACCGAATGAATTATTTAAAGGAATATCAACTCATTTACTTCGTTTATAACGGTGTTGCACTTATTATGTGAATGCAAGATAGATAAATAACTCTGCTGCTAACTCTTTCCATGCCCCTCTATCATAAAGTCCCATGTATGCAATTGTCTTAGCTTTATTCAAAACGCCATTTTTATGCCAAACACCAAGAAACTCACCCTTTGTTACAAAATCATAGCTATCTTTTATATAAATACCTATCATTTCCGTGATAAATACATCTTTATTATTTATTCTATCAATATAGCCCCTTACAGCTAATTTTAACGTTGCCTTCCCCTATGGCTCCGTAATAGTCATCAATAGTATCAGTCATTTCTCCCATAGATCTATAATTAACCTGAGCATACGTATCTAATTCAATAACTGAGTCTGTGTACCCTATTTTTTTTACATTATTCATTAACTTTTTTTTAATAGTTTCAATCCAGCAAGAGAAGCCCATTCATGTTGTAATTTTACTACTTTGTCCTTTACTTGAGTATAATCAAGCGCCCATCCCATTTTTACGATATCTATATTAACTTGATTTTTTGGTATTTTTACTGCATCACCATCAATATATTGTTTTTTTGTTTCAATAGTAAAATTAGAAGCTGGTTCGGCTTTAAACCAATGACGCATTAATTGTGGGGCGGTTTTCCAGCCAATTTTTTCCATTGCATCCGGGATTTGGTTTAAATAAAAAATATCCATTTCAATTTCTGTATTTTTGCCACCTTTAACGGTTTTTGTTTTAAAAATCGACATAATTAAATCCCTATTTTTGTCTGAAATAAATATTTAACTTCAAGGCATTCTTCTTTTTTGGCATCAAACTGTTTTGTCATTCCAGATGTTTGACATATTCCCTCAATCAGTCCCTTGCCCGTTTCCACACCATACGCAATATCTCGGCAGCCACTCCCTTGATGTTTCAGTATAAACTTATGGCTAAATAGAGCCACAACAGCTTCTTCAACCAGCGGTTTAATATTCGAGAACCCAGACAAAAGCGGCCTGCTTTCTTCACGCCCGGATAATTGTGTAATGCTGTAACCCGAAGTTCCTGCTGCAATATGCTGGCATGAGATAGATTTATAATCGAGCATCACCACTTCATGGGGGATTGCGCCATTATCATTAATGGAATGGGGATAATTATAGGCAAGATCGACAATCGTTGCGCCTGTCAGTTTAATTTCGTAAAAAAGTTCCAGTTGCCCCATCGTGCTTGTCCGGTAGTGCATAAAACGCGCTTCCAGCAATTCGTTTCCGTCGATTGCCATTGCTAACAGCGGCGAGGATTTATCAATGGATTTAGTAAAGCTGACAGGGTGATGATGCGCATTCTGGTCGCGACTCACTGAATGGCTGACACTCAGTACCTGTATTTCGTCTTCCCGGCCTGTCTGATAGCGGTTTCCGATGGATTCGGGGGGGGAACAGCCCGCTGAAATTAATCCCTGTTTCTTGCCTTTTAGTGATAACGTGTGACATCGTGTCTCCTGTGATCTGACTTCCGATAAATATCGAATGAATGAAACAGGATACAACAGGAATATTTATGGATTCCAGTATGCGTAAAAGTCCATCACTGAAATTGTGATTAACGTCTATTCTTAAACAAAATCAGATAATTACATCATTTAAATTTCAGGTAATACCAAAAAATAAAATGGACGCACTGTGTATGCTTTCTCTGATTTTTCTAACTTCTATTTACCTGCCAAAGGGAGTCCCCTGAAAATCTTTTTACTCCCTTCAACTATGCACCCTATCCACTAATCAGGTAATAATTTGAAAATAAATGATTTTTTACGGTGGAGACAGTATCCACTAACTATCCGTACTATGCTCCTTTAATCATTCAGGAAAAATGAACAGGGTGAATAGTTGGTGCACAGTTAAAAGATAACTAATAAACCCTGTTTTTATATTTAAATTCAATTAATTATGATTATTGGTGCATAGGGTGCACAGTTAGTCATAAAAAATTTACGTAGGGTAGGTTATTGGTTAGTTTGTTCAGGAACAGACGGAAGCTATTCATTTGCCTCATCCGTCCTTCTTATATTCCTGCATCACTTTCGGCAGGGAATCCCCGAATTTCGTTAATGTGAGAGGCCTGTCAAACCCATAGGCTTCCATAAATGACAAGTAGGCATGGTAAAGGTAGATTCTCGGCGCTCTGGAATGAATGTTTTTATTCCCCATCTTCATGCCTAACTCTTTCCCCAACGAAACCAAATTAAGCACAGAAATTATACAGCGGGTCGGAATTACTTTTCACCAAGAGGGCTTCGTTAGAATAGCGTTGCGCCTGTAGCAGTTTTTTAGCCTTATTCTGGTCGGCAAATTCGTTTAATAAATAGCGGATAATCACAGGCAGTTGTTCCCGGCTGATTTTCTCCGATAATTCCGGGTCTTTTTCTGACTCTTTGACCGGAATATTAAACGGGAATATCACCCGCCGCCGTGCAATCCCGCCATTACGCTCGGTAAAGCTCATCGGTTCGTTATTGGTGGCTAATACCACAGCTTTAATAATGGTGGAGAACTGTTTTTCATATTTCCCGTCAACTTCAATCAGATCGCCGCCTGTAATCGCTTTGATACCTGCCCCCTCACCGACATATTTAACCTGATCGGGCAACGTAATCAGGCTTTTGCCGACAAACTGATAGCGTCCTCTGGTTTCATCCAGTGCCTTCATATTGCCACTGGCGGTATTGTGCTCACCCGCCAATAAAGTTGCAATATACGTAAACACACTTTTACCGCTACCCCTTCACCTGTGACTTCAATAAATAACTGCCAGTCGTAACGATTTGCCAGGATCATAAATAAGCCCGCATTGATACGCGCCATTTTTTCATGATTATTTCCCGCCGCATGAGACAGCCATTGATAGAAATGTGGGGCATGTTGCCGGATACTTTCCCCGGCTGCCGGTTCTGTGAATGCGATCCCGTTATGGTTCATGAGCCAATGCTCAGGGGCGTGAGGTTTAAACGCCTGTACAGATAAATCATACACACCATTACTGAACCCGATTAACGCCCGTTTCGGTTCACCAATAACAGGAATTTGCAATTTCATCGCACTAATCGCGTTATTAATGCCGTTCGGACTGTAAGGGGTTTCGTGCTGGTCGAAGATTGCCACCATTGAACGGCTCAGCTCGCTATCTGGTACGCTTTCCCATGTTGCACCGTTATAACGATAAGTCATTTCACTGTCAGGGTTGACCGCAATTTTTCCGTAATACTCAACCAACAGTGCCCCTCGTTGGCTGGCTGCCATTTGTGCCAGATTGTTATTGGTCTTTTTGGGCTTCGCTTCGTCGATCACTGCTGCTTCTGCTTCCATGAGCTTTTTCTCTCCAACCTGATATAACCCGTTACTGAATGCCTGCTTTGTTGCCTCAATGCCGTGATGCTGGCGATAATCGTCCCAGTCGGCTTTTAATTCCGTTGGCGGTAGCGTTACCCAGCCATTAATCGCTATAGCGGTCTTCTCTGCCGCTATTTTGCCAACATTCTTTTTTAGTCTGCCGTTTTTGTCCCGTTCTCCCGGTTCGTGCCAGTCATTGTCAGCAGCAATAATAATTTTTGCATTTGGCCACTGTGCTCTGATCAGCTCGGCAACCGCGAGTAAATTACTTTCATCAATGGCTGCCAGTACCACGCCCTTATGCAGTTGGCTGACGGTTAACGCCGTTGCATACCCTTCGGTAATGATGAACGTGTCCGGCGTTCCGGGAATCTCAGATATGGGAATAAAACTGCCTTTTTTCTGCGTACCTGCAACAAGGCGTTTTTCACCGTTCGGCTTAATAGTTTGTCCACCTGTTATCGTGCCGTCCAGCGCCTGAGTCACCAGCAATAAAGCACCGTCTTTCAATAACCGTTGATTGGGGCATTGCAGCCCCTTCTTCACCAGATATTGAGATTCGCCCGTAATCGCTGTAGCGATCATTGTAGTGATGCGTTCAGCAATAGGTTTCACTGCTCGGAGCTGCTCTTTGGCTGGTTTGGATTCAGGTAAAGGCATTGCCAACGCATCAGCCACCAGCTTAGCGGCGGCAAAAATAGTGATCCCTTTGGTTCTTGCGACTAAATCCAGCCCATCACCATGATTCGGCTCATCACATTGGCGACAATGCCAGTCTCCATTATGGTTATCATCGATAAAATAAAAGCGGTCAGTGCCGCCACATATCGGGCAAGCACCATGTTTCCCCTTTGCCGGAACATCAACGCCACAGGCTGGCAACAGGCTTTGCCAGTGTTAGGGCTGATTTTTTGACTGTGCGGATAACCTCTAACGGGTGGCTTTTCTGGTTATTATTTCCCTGACTCATGATCACTCGTCCTCTCCATAAACAGCCGCATAAAGCGCATGGTAAACTTCCTGATTAATATCACAGGCCAGTGAAAGCAAATCATGGAGTTCTTCCGAACAATAATGACGGGTCTGGTCAAGAATGACTTCAAATAAAGACGTTCCCAATCCTGCACGGTACATCGCCTGATCCAGCGAAACAGAGTGCCTGTGTACAACGTGATTTAATAATTTCGCCACCAGTGGCTGCGGGGCATGTTTCAGAAGTGCATGGTGAACTTCCTGATTGATATCACGCCCCAGTGCAACCAGATTATTTAAATCGGTTGAGAATTCACTCTTCGATTTTTCGATAATGAACTTAAATAATGAGGTGGCCTGATGGGTACGATATAACGCCTGTTTTAATGAGACTGGGTTATCACGCATGGCGCACCTCCTGACAGGAAACGAATATCAGAGAGGACATGCCAGCCAGTCGCTGTGTGTCGGATGTAATAATAAAGAATGTAAATTTAAGGCGAGTTTGGTTAGACTGTGTGTCAGCCATAGCATTAGCTCCGATAATGTTGTGGTTAAACGCCTCGATAGTGTTAGCGCACTTCGGGGCGTTGTTGTTTTTACTTTTTGAATAAAGCAAGGTGTCAGCCACTATGTTATTTTCAAGTGTCAGCCACGTCAATCCTTTTTTATGAATGTTTTTTGTATATACTGTCAGCCCCCAACTATTAATGGATACAGATATGGCAACGAAAGCAGTAAATGCAAAGTCAAAAAAATTAGAAGCCCGTGTACCACATGAGCTTGTTGATTCAATGGAAAAACTTAAAGAAGAAGGCGAGAGCACCGCGCAATTCATAGTTTCGGCTATGTCTGGCGAAATAAAACGCCGCCTGCGTAAATCTAAAGAATCATCTGAGTAAGAATAATGAATTAACCCTCTGAAAGAGGGTTGTATCTCAAATTGAAGGTTACTTAATATCAAAGAATCGCTATAGCTATTTACCATAACCTCATCTATTTCCCAAAATTAGGTCATGCTTCCAATAGTTAGTTCGCTTAGAGGAAGTAGTATTCACGCTCAATAAACGTTCCTATCACTTTATCGTGTATTTCTTCAGATTTGGAATAGCCTATCGTTTTTCGATTCAGCCTCTTTATCCGGATACGGAGAGTGAGATTAGTTCTCTCAATACGTTGGGTAAATTTCTTTCCAGTGAGATGTTTTCCCTCAGGAAGGCAGTTGTAAACGGCATAATTATCCGTACAGTAGAACTGGATGTTGAAAGGAGACAGAAGTGTCAGCAGTTTTTTCAACGTCTTCCTGCTGCGATCACCCAATACATGTGCCACTATCCGCTTCATCATTGGCTCCCAGGCATACCAGAGCCAGCGCTGATTTTTCTTGTGACCGACAAATGACCACTGCTCGTCTATTTCACAGATAATATGGATGTCACTTCCCACCAGAGGCCGCGAGGTTACATTTTCTGGCGTGAGTTTTTTAATGTGCGAATGACGGAGTTAATGCCAATTTTCAGAACACGAGCGGTATCTCTAACACCAGAGTTATTCATTGCCATATCAACAATCTGCTCTTTCATGCCGGGATTGCAGGCTTGATAGGTGTAATTCAGTTGAAAGGTTTTGCGGCAAGCATAGCAGTGATAACGGGGATGACCACGACTTCCTTTTCCATGCCCTTTAACATCCTCTGATTTGTGACAGTAACGACAAACCACATCAACTTTAGCCATATCTCACCCATAATAAAAAATGGGAAGTTTATCACAATATCTAATTATTGGGAGCATGACCCGAGGCCTGAAATAACTCCGCAGAAAGAAAGCCCCGATCAAACAACATCAGGGTATTTTCGGGGGCAGACCCCACTAATTGTTGGGCATAGCTAATCTCACTTTGGGTGATGGGGCCAAATGCCACATCAGATATCAAGTGTGTTCGGGCGGACATCAGGGTCACCACCAACACCGAGGGAAAGGTCGCTTTGCCGGAGGCATAACCCAGCTGTTGGTTATCGCCTGTGTCAGGCACTTTAAACTGAGTGCCATCCACGCATAAGATTTTCAGGCCACACGTAGCATCATTTGTCTCTTCTTTTTCCCATTCGGTGGCGGTGGTATGAAAAAGGTGTCGTAAGGGCTCAACCCCAATGCGATATCGGGATTTTGAGATACTGCTTGATGCTAATAACGGCAGTTCCCCTTTTGCATCAGGAAACGCCAAATCTAATTTGTCGCAAACCTCATTGATAGAACGATTTCTCATGAGACCGATGCCCAGCACTAACCAGACGGCTTGTTCAGCGGGGAATCGACGTTTTCGCACGGTGGCTCGCCCTGTTTCTTTAACGGCTTCAGTCACCCATTCCATTGGAATGTTTTGACTAAACGCATCCATGGAGACCGGGTAATTCAATGCCGCAGTGGCCTGGAGTTCACGGGAAAATTCAGACATAAAAAATCGGCCTTAGACAATCATCGAAGGCCGATTATGCTTATCTTAATTTACTTAAGCGAGCGGTATTAGGCCTAGCAGGTTCCTTTTTTAATGGGGATTATGTTGCGTTCGTGGACGTTGTTTCCACTCGGGATATGCAGCTTTGAAAACGGCGTCCCGACTAAGGAGTGATCACATAGCTCGCCATAATAAATTAGCGACATAACCTCTTGCTTATTAATTTTGCCCACCTTGAAAAGGTAATTGATTATTGCTGTGTCCAGCAGGTCGTGACATCCGTTAAGAAGATCAACGATACTGGCCGCTGCCTCATTTTCCTCACCGTTATCCCGACCGACTAATACTGATTCGACCCAAGCCTCAAGGCTTACATGTTCCTCAGCAAGCTGTATTTGACGGCATTCATGCTCGATCAGGGCAGTGATTGCTTCGTTCAGCATTCCACCATACGTCGGCATGTTGAGAACGACGCCGAATCTGGGAATTTCTCTTTGGATTGGCTTCGCATTCTTAGGGGCCGATTTCAACCACAGGAAAAACCAGATCCCGGAACGTATTTCTTCCGGCTCAACCTGATTGGCCGCAAGGAACTTGGAAACCTCGTTACAGATGATGCCATCTGGCGCGGCCATCTTGTAAATACCCGCCATCAGATCTTCAAGGCTCTTATACATATTATTTCTCGCACCTGCACATTATGTATCCACTATCGCTGTTATGCCGATCCCTAGCAAGTATGTTCCAGTGCGACATTATACCGATTCATCTTAACCTGTAAAATTATCGCATTACCGTAATTATGATAATTACGGTAATAATCGTAAAATCTGCGCGATGTGTTCTACTTATTAAAAGCTATCTTTGAAAAAGTAGAATTTTTGAAATAGGATAAGGTGGTGGGTGATACCCACTTTTTACGAGGAGCGCGATCAGTGATTTTTGACGTAAGAGCGATCTTCGAGGTAGCGCTCCAAACCGACACCCATCTTGTTCTTGTCGGTTTGGACTAGGGGGCATCAGTTACGAACGATGCTGATGTGGTGATCACCTGGTTGGCCGCAAACCTCGAAGGTGGAATTGGAAAACGGAAGGTGTACTACCTGGACACCTATGGACGCTTTTATGAATTCAAGGTTAATGCCGGTGCTTTTTGCCGGTTTGCACCTTGTAGCGAAGGCCAGCAGACCACCTTGGCGAAGATGCTGGGCCAGTAACCCTGTGCTGAGAACGCAATATTAAATAAGAACAAATTTGAAAAGGTGTTGGCGCGAGTCATCAACAAGGGGTAGTGACCGGGTAGCTGGTCGAGTAGCCCGGAGGAACCTCCCCTCCAGGCTCTCACAGAACCGCACGTGAACCTCTCGATTCATACGGCTCTTATTGTTCAGCCCTGAGCCAGAATATACCAGTGTGCGAAAAGTCTCTGGTTTTGCAGTTGCAATCTCTTTAGAAACTTTGTGCTTTTCCGGTAACTCCTGCCTAGTTTCTTGTATTTCTTTCGTGCCCAGTGCACAAGCGCAAAGTCAAGTTTCCGTACCAATTGGTATAGTAACAACAAATACTGTATTTATTATTGCTTTTTTGTACCAAAAACTATCGTTTTCTACGGTAGATTCGATGCTCAACCATTGTCCCTATAATGGTTATTTCTATTCGTTGACTATCCAAAATAGGATAATCATTATTTAATGGGATGAGTTCAAAATGCTGTGTCCCATCAATATTTATAGTTATTGGTCTGTATTTTTTAAATGTTGCCTCCCGTTCATAGGTTACGGCTACCACGAATTCACCGGGATTGGGGGTAACTTTTGGTTCGATAACAACAATATCACCCGCCTTAAAATCGGGCTTCATAGAATCCCCATCTATACGCAATGCAAATGCACGTTCTGACCAATTCAGATCGGTTATAATGTGTTCTAATTTATCGTCGCCGCATATAGGAAAGCCTTTTGCTAATATCTCTACCTGTAGGCAATTTATTAACGGCATCTTTCGGATAGTTACATCACAAAGAGGCTGGAAATTGCCACCAGTCATTAGCCATTCAGCATCACATTTCAGGGCCTTGGCTATGCCTATTATATTCCGTGGTTTCAGCGTTTTCCCATCTTCAATGACAGCCCAAGATTGCTGGCTTATGCCAACAATATTCGCGGCCTCCGCCTGAGTTAATCTTAACTCAAGCCTTCTGTTCTTGACTCTATCCGCAAGACTCATGATTGTCCCCCTTTAATTAAAGTAGGATTTTAACAATATAAACTGTATTTTACCTTAAATGTATCACATAATACAATTAAATTTGTATAAAAGAGATCTGCAAGAGTGGAAATCATATCTAATAGATTAAAAAATAGGCGACATGAGCTGAATATGACTCAGGCTCAATTAGCTGAACGATCTGGAACGAGAAAACAATAAATTCAAATAATTGAAGTTGGAATCACTAAACGTTCTAGATTTATTTTAGAAATTTCTAAAGTATTGGATTGCATAGGGAAGCATCTTTGTTTGCAGATATCAAGATACCGTTTTACGGTGGTATATGAGTCTCCGCTTACCCGTTCTTGTACAGTGATAAATGAAATGCGAACAGCTACATATAGCTGTTCGTTTATTGAGTTATTATAACTGGCAATTACACTAAATTTTATCTAAAATAGACATTCAAGCCATTTTAGATAAAAGGTGATTTATGGAAGTTATTCCCGCACAGTTAGCTAAGAACCAGTTTGGTGACCTACTCATGAAAGTTCAACGTGCGCCAGTAGAGATTAGTAAACATGGTAAGCGTGTTGCCGTGGTTATCTCTCCTGAAGAGTATGAACAGTTTGAACAACTCAAACTACAGAGTTTGAAAGCAATTTTGGCTGAATCTATTGCACAGGCAGAACGTGGTGAATTACATCATGTTGATGATGTGTTTGCACCGCTGACGGTTGATGAACTTGAAGGTAACAATTAAGAATGAGCGTTCTATTCACGCCAAAGGCTAAAGAGCATATTCGCGCAATAAAACGCTATTCTTTACGCCGATGGGGGGCTAGCATCGCAGAAACTTACATCTATTCGTTGCGTGTGACCATGACAGAGATTATTGCTCGTCAACCCTCCCTCGGTCGTGATCGTAGTGAAGACCTTTTTACTGGTGTCCGTAGTTTCCCTATTGAGCGTCATATTATCTATTATCGAGAAGTTCCTGCGGGTATTGAAGTGTTAGCTGTGTTACACCAGACGCAAGATCCACATAATCATTTGTAATAAAGCGTTTTAGGCGAACAGGAAACGAAACAAATAAAGGAATTAAACTAAATGAAAACAAACATATTCAATCCAATCTCAGAATGTAAGGAATCTGCCAGTATTGATCGGTTCGTAGACCTTTTGTTACAGGCAATCGATAGCCCTATGGACAACGACAAAAAAGTTGCAATAAAAAAGTAATTGCCGAACTACCGACAGATGCAACGATGACAACGCTTATTGATGCAATAAAGACTCACGAAGCTGAACAGTTGGGATTAAGCCCGTCTATGTACACTGCAATAGCACCTGCTATAAAGGCTTTGACTGGTTTATCTCAAAGTGGCGAGTACGGTAAGTATTTTAAATAAAATTTACTATATGACTTTTCAAAATGGAAGGAGTGTCAAAGAAACTCAGTCCTATTTTTGCGAATTTTGATTTTCCAGAAACAAAAAAGCAAAAAGAAGGACTGTGTTATGCCTATCCTACCACCAATCTCCCGTAATGATCACGCCCCATCAGGGCCCGTCCCCCTGCCATCAATAAACTCCTCGCTGTTTTGGTGACGCTACGTAAAAAGTGCAGCATAACGCCCCGCCCAGTTCGTCAGCGGCTCTAGTTGCCAGACAGGGGATCGTCAGGGAGCGCAGCCCGGACAGTATGATGACAACGCTGACAGCGGCCATGAACCAGTTGATATTCGGTGATATCCAACTCAATTTGGAGCAACTCAAAGATCTGATGGCGGTGAATTGGCTGGCGATTGGGTTCGGCATACCCGCCCCAGACGGTGCAGCATTCATCGGGCAGACAGAGGATGATCGTGTCAGTTGTTTTCAGTACGCTCAGAGATCTTCGGTGTCCTGCGTGGCCTGGCTGAGCACCAGCCGGATTTGTGCGACGAGGGATTTTAACTTTTGTCGTTTAGCCCTGGTCTGAGGCGTATCGCTGGACGGAGAGCGCGATGAATTACGTTAATTCTGCGCTAGCCGATCTTCGTATTCACGGAATTTGGCCCAGAGTACGTTGGCTTCACTGATGTTGTTCAGCTCAGGTGGCTTGGCGGTAAACTGTTTTTTTTCATGAACGGGGAAATTACCGGACTAGCAGTATCAAGTAACAGGCAAAAGCGGATCAAGAGATAAGCGTCACACTTTTGTGTCAATAGATAGTGTCGTCATGAGATACTTAACCAAAGAGCAAGGCAACGGATTTGGACCGCGGCAAGAAACGATGCACTATTTTTGGCATAGCGGGTTGCTATGCCACGCCAGCGTTTAAGATGAAGAAACGCATTTTCAACTAAATGCCTGAGTCGATAGAGGTCTCGATCATATTCTCGTTTCACTTTGCGATTTTTTCGGCCGGGAATTTGCGCTGCCATGCCTTGTTTTTTTGCTTGTTCAACAACGGTATTACTGTCATAGCCCCGATCCGCTAATAAATGTTCTGCCTCTATTCCGTCAATCAAGGCCTCAGCTTGTGAGCAATCCGCTGTGGGACCGCTTGTAATAAGCGCTCTGATCGGCATACCATGCGCATCCACGGCCAGATGTATCTTTGTATTGAGCCCCCTTTTGTGCGCCCCATATCCTGATTGCCTCCTGCCGCTCCTGCGGCATGGGGATGAACCTTAATATGACTGGCGTCAATCATCAGCCATTCGAAATCGGGTTCAAAGATGAGTTCTTCAAGCAGTCCTTCCCATACGCCTTTGTCCCGCCACCGACAAAAACGGCGATGCGTATTTTTCCAGTCGCCATAATCGGGCGGTAAATCTCGCCAGGGTGCGCCTGTCCGTAAAATCCAGAACACGGCATTAATAAATAATCGATTATCATAAGCAACACGCCCCCAGGCCCCCTTACGCCCCGGTAGGTGAGGTTCAAGCAAACTCCAAATATGATCGGAAATATCGTGACGGCGGTGTGCGGGTGTGCTCATGGTTAAGTCATCCATTCATGTAATATAGGGTGATTATTACATGAATTTATTTATGACGACACTATCTAGGGAGCTGGTGAAGGGTTACTTCTAGACGGCATTTATTTTTAGTAACATGCTGAATGAAAAAACTAACACATGATCAGGATAAGATGCTCAATATTGAGCATCTTATCCTGATCATACAAATTATCTTTATAAGAAAGTTAAGTAAAGGTTAAGGGTTTTTATATTTATAGCTATTTTTTCAAAAATAACGAGTTAATTAAAATAACAGTAGGGAAGGCATGAGTTTTTAATTATTGTCAAAGGATTAAATGTAAAATTATTTTTTTACTAAACTACTCCACTGGGTTTGTTTTATTGATTACAATAACATATTGAAATAATTTCAACTACTCATGTTTTCCTTATAAAAATAATGGGGTGATACTAATGTTGATTTTTTTGGTGAAAGTGGATTCTCTGGGGATATTATTCCAGAAACAGCAACAGCTTTAGTGGGCTGTATTATAAAAAAAATTAATTTTACTTCGTTTTTAGAAGAAATGAAAGGAAAGGATATTTTGTATGATTTTATAATTTACATGGCAAATAAAATTATGGAACATCAAAGAACCATTTCTAGCTTTGTTATTTTTAATAGTGAGAAAAGATTAGCCTATACATTAATGAGAATGTCTTCAGAAGTTAATAGTGAGAATATATCTTCAATTAAAAACAAAGTTTCTTATCAAGATTTATCTTATATGATAGGTACAACCCGCTCTCGAGTTGGGTATTTTATGAGTAACTTAATTAAGCTAGGGATTATTAATGAGTCCAAAGAACGTTTTCTAATTGTTGATAAAAAAAGGATTGAAGAGTACTTAATGGAATAATAAAGTAAGTCTCTAGAGAAATTAATTGGCAAATTGGTTACCACAACCGGCTAATAAT